>USMR01000023.1 GCA_900555815.1 uncultured Collinsella sp. | reverse complement strand
CCGATGTCGCCGATCGTGCCGCCCAGCTCGGTGATGACTACATCGGAGCCGGTCTGCTCCTCGATGCGGCGGAACTTGTCCTTAATGGCATTGGTGACGTGAGGAATCACCTGCACGGTACCGCCCAAAAAGTCGCCGCGACGCTCGCGGGCGATCAAGCTCTTATAGATGGCGCCGGTCGTAAAGTTGGAATCGCGGGTCAGGTTCTCATCAATAAAGCGCTCGTAATGACCCAGGTCCAGGTCGGACTCGTAACCATCCTCGGTAACGAAGACCTCACCATGCTGGAAGGGGCTCATGGTACCGGGGTCGACGTTCAGATACGGATCGGCCTTCTGCAGCGTTACTTTGTAGCCACGCGACTTGAGCAGACGGCCCAGCGAGGCCGCGGTGATACCCTTGCCCAGGGACGAAACCACGCCACCGGTTACGAACACATGCTTGGTCATATTGAGTTACCTGCGCTTCCCGTAGAAGTTGTTTATCCACATCTTACGGGTCTTCATTGTAATACTCGCGCCGCGGACCGTTCGCAATTTTTCTCGCGTGCGATTGCATTTCTCAATCTTGAAACAAAACGCCGCCCGGTTTCCCAGGCGGCGTCGCTATGGCAAGGGTTACATGCTGCTATCGATCAGCAACCTCGTCCTCAAGCATTTCTTGAACGAGCATGCCGGTACGGACGCCCTCAAGATACCACTCGCCACGTTCGGTGAGGCAAATGCCATTTGCAAGCTGACCGCCGTCGTCGCTATAACGCGAGACGACATCAATCATGCCTTCGGAATCCAAGCGATCGATTGCGGCGCGGGCACGATACGGCGAAACCCCCACGCGCTCGGCAAGCGTTTTGCGCGAGAAACCATACGGCCCGCCATTGTCTTCGGTTTGCTGGTCGATCTCCATCAACACCAGCACCTCGACACGCTTCATATCGTTGACACTCGCACGACCCTTGCCCGCCATAGCAGCCTGCTCAAACCGAGCACGAGCATCTAACGCGCCGTGCGCGACCGACACACCTCACGATGGCAGGTAATATCCATCATGCGGCATCCCGCTAAGGATGAAACAGTTACGGTTATTGTATACCGCTCAAATTGTTTCTAGGCAGGTAAACAGCTATTTTTCGCCGAAATAGGCGCTTTATTGATCAAAAAGCCGTACCGGGCGCTAACCCGATACGGCCAAAATGCAATGCAATTACCGCGGTGCTTCAAACTTAGCGATGGAAGAAACCGCGGCGCTCAAACTTGGGCTCGCAGCACACGTTGATACCCAGTTTGCGCAGTACCGTCTCGTCCGTCGGCGAGATAATCACGCTAAAGAAGGCATCGCAACCGCGCAGCTGCTCCAGGCCCGAAAGGACGCGAGCGGCCGTCTCACTCGTGGCCGAGGTGATCGACAGCGCCATAAGCGTCTCGTCGGTGTGGAGGCGCGGGTTTTTGCTGCCCAGGAAATGCGTCTTGAGCTTGCTGATGGGCTCGATCGCTTCATCGCTAATGACCTCGAGCTCAAGGTCGACGCCCGAGACATGCTTAAGTGCATTCATGATGAGCGAGCTCGCAGCGCCCAGGCGCGTGGAAGTCTTGCCGGTCACCACGGAGCCATCGGGCATAACCATGGCACCCACGGGACCACCCGTCAGCTGCTCCCTGGTGAGGGCCGCCGAGCGCGCCGGTGAGTAGTTCTTATCGATGCCGGCTTTCTTCATAATGATCTTGAGACGGTCGACTTGCTCATCGCCCACGCCGGTACGGCGCACATTTTCGACCGCGGTAAAGTAGCGGCGGACGATCTCCATCTTGGAAGCGTCGCGGCAGGCATCGTCATCGGTGATGGCAAAGCCGACCATATTGACGCCCATGTCCGTAGGACTCTGGTAGGGGCTCTTGCCCAGGATCTTTTCCATCAGAGCACGGACCACCGGGAAGGCCTCGACGTCGCGGTTGTAGTTGACCGTGGTCTTGTTATAGGCCTCAAGGTGGAAGGAGTCGATGATATTGGCATCGTCGAGGTCCGCCGTGGCCGCCTCGTAGGCGATGTTGACCGGATGCGTGAGGGGAAGGTTCCAGACCGGGAAGGTCTCGAACTTGGCATAGCCGGCGGCCGTGCCATGCTTGTGCTCGTGATAGAGCTGAGACAGGCAGGTGGCAAGCTTGCCCGAGCCAGGACCGGGGGCAGTGACCACGACGAGCGGTCGGGTGGTCTCGACAAACTCATTCTTGCCGTAGCCATCGTCGGACACGATCAGATCGACATCGTGCGGATACCCCTCGATGGGATAGTGCAGCTTGGCGGGAATACCGAGCGCGTTCAGGCGGTTGCGGAACACATCGGCAGCAGGCTGGCCGGCGTACTGGGTGATGACCACAGCCGCGACAGCAAAGCCGTTGCCGCGGAACAGGTCAACCAGGCGCAGCACATCCTCGTCATAGGTAATGCCAAGGTCACCACGAGCCTTGTTTTTCTCGATGTGGTTCGCGTTGATCGCGATGATGACCTCAACGTCATCGGCAATGCTCTTGAGCATGCGGAACTTGCTGTCCGGTTCAAAACCCGGCAGCACGCGACTCGCGTGATAGTCGTCAAACAGCTTGCCGCCAAACTCCAAATAGAGTTTGCCGCCAAACTGCGAGATGCGCTCCTTAATATGAGCGGCCTGCAGCTCGATATATTTCGCGTTGTCGAAACCCTGGCGCATGTATGGCTCCCGCCCCGTTTCCAATTAATGTTCTAGGCGATTATAACGGAGCAGACCCTCCCCAACGCCCAAGCAATCAACTGGCACCAACCAAACACGCCATCGATAAGTTGCGGTGAAATAGTTCCCGTTTAACCCCTCAAGACGGCCAAACAGGAACTATTCCACCGCAACTTCCCCTTTTTGGTTCAAACAAACCTGGCCTTTGTATCAATAATGGATACGTCGCAGGTTGAGCATAAGCCAGCGAAAGCCCGCCAGAGTAGGCAAAGCGCCCTCTGCACCAACAATGGAAAGCGCCGCAGGCAGAGGACGGACAGCGAGCGCCGTCCAGAACGTACAAGTTGGCATGAAAAAGGCGAGGCATAGACCTTTTGGTCATGCCTTGCCTTTTGAATGACAAATTGTCGTTCTGGACGGCGCGTAGCGTCGACCGGTTCCGCGGTTTGGTAAAACCGCGGAACAAAAAGTCGCCCCCTCCCGCGCACGGAACGGAAGGGGGCTAAAGGTAGGAGTCTACCGGTGGGTTTACCCCACCGGACAGACGATGACCAGGTGATCCTCTACAGGATCGTCAAGGTTTCCGTGGGGTACCCGTTGGGTACTTAGAGCAGCACGCAGGCGACGGTCAGGATGACGGCGCAGACGACGGAGAGCGCGACGATGAGCTTAAGGGCAAACTTGAGCCAGGTCGTCCACTCGATCTTGGCCAGAGCGAGACCGCCCATGATGGCGCCGGAGGTCGGGGTGAACAGGTTCACGACACCGATGGCGGCGGAGAAGATCATGACCATGACCTCGGGCGAGAAGCCGAGCTTAACAGCCAGCGGTCCCATGATGGGCATGGAGACGGTGGCCATACCGGAGGTCGAGGGGATCAGGAAAGACAGGCCGAAGTAGACCAGGAAGCTCATGGGAGCGAAGATCACGCCGGACAGGCCAGCCAGGGCATTGGCGGCAGCGTCGAGGACGTAGACGTCGAGGCCGGTGTTAGCCATGAGGACGGAGATACCACGGGCGAGAGCGATGACGAGAACAACGGACATCATGTCGGCAGCGCCGGTGATGAAGGTGTTGACGATCTGCTTCTCGGACAGGCCACCGATGATACCGATCAGGATAGCCATGAGGAAGAACCAGGTGGAAGCCTCGTCGAAGTACCACTGGCCAATGGGCAGGCCGGTGATCAGGGCAGACCAGCCCTGGACGACGGCGTTACCGTCGGCATCGTAGACAGCGCCAGCGTCAAAGAAGTTGGCGACGCCCTCGTTGAGGTCGGCCAGCGGGATGAAGCCGACGATCATGACGACGAAGGTGAAGGCGAAAGCGATCAGAACACCCTTCTGACGACCGGTGAGCTTGACCTCCTTGTGGACCTCGGAAGCAGCCTTGCCATGTGCCTCTTCGGCGGCCTTGAGCTCCTGCATCGAAAGGATGGTGGAGCCCTTGTCAGCCTTGACCTTCTTGGCATAGTTCATCACGAAGACGATGGACATAGCGGTAGTGACAATCCACAGGACGGCACCGAGGCCGATGATGATGGACTGGTTCACGGCAATGTCAACACCGGTCAGAGCGTCGACGGCAGCGCCGACGGCGAACGGGTTAACCGTGGAGCCCAGGCAGCCGCAGCCAGCGCCGAGCAGGACGGTAGCGGCGCCGACCATCGGGTCGAAGCCGGCAGCCATCATGGTAGCGGCAAGCAAGGCGTAGAAGGGAACGGTCTCCTCGCACATACCATAGGTGGTACCACCGAGGGAGAAGATGAGCATCAGCACGGGAATGAGCATGATCTCGTTGCCCTTAAGCTTCTGCACCAGGACGGCGATGCCGTTGTCCAGAGCGCCGGTCTCGGTCATCATGCCGAGGAAGCCGCCCAGGATCATAACGAAGAGGCAGACGGGCAGAGCGTCAGCGAAGCCCTTAATCGGGGCGGTGCAGAAATCGCTCAGACGGGCGGCAGTAACCGCGCCGCCGGACGTGCCGGAGACGATAACGGTAATTACTGCAACAATTGCCAGCAGAGCTAGAAGAATGGTGAACGATGAAGGCATACCGCGCTTTTTCTTAGCGGTCTCAGTCATGGTTCTCATCCCCCCTTCATAAATCATTTAACTTTCTCGCGCGAAGCGGATCTTCCGTGCCGTGCCCACCGCCCGACGCGAGATATTTACCAGGCAAAGCCACTCGGGGTGTGCAGCAATACACCCCGAGCGAGATGCTAGATGCCCTTACTTGAGCGTGGCGTACATGACAGCCTTGATGGTGTGCATGCGGTTCTCGGCCTCGTCGAAGACCTTGGAAGCGGGGCTCTCGAAGACCTCGTCGGTGACCTCCTGCTCGGTGATGCCGAACTGCTCGCACTTCTCGGCGCCAATCGTGGTGTTGGTGTCGTGGAAGCTGGGCAGGCAGTGCAGGAAGATGGCACCCGGGTTGGCCATAGCCATGACCTCGGAGGTGACACGATACGGGGTGAGCTGAGCGATGCGCTCGGCCCAGACCTCGTCAGGCTCGCCCATGGAGACCCACACGTCGGTGTAGATAACGTCGGCACCGGTGACGCCGTCCTTGACGTCGGTGGTCAGCTTGATGGTGCAACCGTTAGCCTCGGCGATGGGCTTGCAGGCCTCGATGACGTCGTCAGCGGGCATGCACTCCTCGGGGCCGCAGGCCACGAAGTTCATGCCGAGCTTGGAGCAGACAACCATGAGGGAGCGAGCAACATTGTTCTTGCAGTCGCCCATGAAGACAAGGGTCTTGCCCTTGATGTCGTAGTTGAAGTTCTCTTGGACGGTCAGGATGTCGGCAAGCATCTGGGTGGGATGCCACTCAGTGGTCAGGCCGTTCCACACGGGCACGCCGGACTTAGCAGCGAGCTCCTCGACGTCGTCCTGGGCAAAGCCACGGAACTCGATGCCGTCATACATGCGACCGAGAACGCGGGCGGTGTCCTCGATGGACTCCTTCTTGCCCATCTGCGACGAACCCGGATCGAGGTAGGTGACGCCCATGCCCAGATCCATGCCGCCGACCTCGAAGGCGCAGCGGGTACGAGTGGAGGTCTTCTGGAAAAGCAGAACGATGTTCTTGCCCTCGAGATAGCGGTGCGGAACGCCAGCGCGCTTCATGTCCTTGAAGTTCTTGGAGAGCTTGAGCAGGTACTCGATCTCCTCAGTGGTGAGGTCGAGGAGCTTGAGGAAGCTACGGCCGGAGAGGTTAACACCCATGGTTCGTTTCCTTTCGATGAAATAAATTACGTAAGTATTAGTGTCGCCCGTTTGACGGGCGAAACCGGTGCGGTTGTAGGGGGACCGCACCGGAAACGGAAAGACTTAGAGGTCCTCGCGCCAGAAGGGCATGCTCATGCAGCGCGGGCCGCCGCGGCCGCGGGAGAGCTCGGCGGAGGGCACGACGAGAAGGTCCAGGCCCTCCTTGTACAGCACGTCGTTGGTGACGGTGTTGCGGGCGTAGACGCAGATCTTGCCGGGCTCGACGCACAGGGTGTTGGAGCCGTCGTTCCACTGCTCGCGGGAGGCCGCGATCGGGTCGCCGCCGCCGCAGGGGATCAGCTTGACCTGGTCGACGCCGGTGGCGTCCTCCAGGACGTGCTCGAGGGTGTCCTCGATCAGGCGGATGTTCACGTCGCCCGGGTTCTTGCCGGCGGTCAGCTCGTAGACGCGCAGGGTGCCCATGATGGCGGGGTGGATCGTGAACTTATCGACGTCGATCTGGGTGAAGACCGTGTCGAGGTGCATGAAGGCGCGCGAGACCGGGATGTCGAAGGCCAGGATGCGCTCGACCTTGGAGTCGGAGTTCCAGAAGATGTTCTGGGCCATGACGTCGATCGCGGCGGCCTGGGTGCGCTGGGAGATGCCGACGGCGAGGGTCTTCTCGTTGATGTTCAGCACGTCGCCGCCCTCGGTGTGGAACTGGCAGTCGCGGCGGAAGTACAGCGAGACGTCCTTGTAGTCGGGGTGGTACTTGAAGATGTACTTGCCGTACAGGGTCTCGCGGTTGCGGGTGACCGAGTACATGCGGTTGAGGTTGACGCCCTCGCCGATGACCGCGAACGGGTCGCGGGTGAAGTAGAGGTTGGGCATCGGGTCGATGATCAGGTCGGACTCGGACTCGGAGTTGACCAGGGAGTCGAGGGTCGTGGACGCCGTGAGGGGCATGTCGATCTCGGACTTGGTCATGCCGGCCATGGTCTTCTTGACGAACTCGAGGTTGTCCTCGATGGAGTCCAGCTTCTCGCGGACGATCTGCGGCATGTGCTGGCCGCGGATGCCGGCCTCGGCGATGTACTGGTCGGTGAACTCGGCGCGGGCGCCGGGGACCTGGTCGAACACCTCGGCGACGAGGTTCTCGAGATAGAGGACCTCCACGCCCTGGTCCCTCAGGATCTGGGCGAAGGTGTCGTGCTCCTGCTGCGCGACCTCCAGGAACGGGACGTCGTCGAACAGGAGTCGCTCGAGCTCGTCGGGCGGCAGGTTGAGGAGCTCGTCGCCGGGACGGTGCAGGCAGACCTTCCTGAGCTTGCCGATCTCGGAAGGCACGTGCAGACCTTTCGTCATGGCCTCCTACCTTTCTTTCGGGCCCTTGTCAGGGCCGATTCGTTAGCGCCCCTCCGTGTGAGGCGTTATTGCTGACGACATATTTATATCCAAAATCAGCTCATACTTCCACCTTGCCCCCGAACGGTTTTTTATAGGGGGTGAACGGCATACACATATACTTCACGCATGGCACACTTCATCTTAATAAAGCGTATTTACGTGCTTAAACGCGTTTTAATCCTAAAATCAAATGGAACTAAACTTTGTTAAACCATCCTCAAATTGCATATTTCCAATAAAGCTATGAATAGAATTAGCGGTTCACACCGCGTCTCAACCATTTTCATTTTTATTCAGAAAAAAGTTTGTCCTATTCATTTCTGATAAATAAATTACCGTTTACCAGACGCTTGATACCGTTCACCGGAAACTCAGTATAAGGCCCAGCGGATACCGCCTCGCTTTACGGCCCCATTTGTAACAACTTGACTTCTCGGTATAGAAAAACGGACCCGCTTCCCCTAGGGAAACGGGTCCGTTTTCGATTATCTTCGGCTAATTTGGATAAGGCCCCCGAAGACCATCGGAATCCTAGCGATCGAACTCCGCCAGTGCCTCGCCCAAAAGCCTCAGGCCCTCGCGCAGAACGTCCTCGCTCGCGCAGTAGCCCAGGCGTGCGCCGCAGGGAAGCTCAAAACGGCTACCGGGGACCAGTAGCACTCCCCTCTCGGACAGCAGGCGCCTGCAGAACTCCTCGTCATCCTCGGGAATATCCAGCTGGATAAACGAGGTGGACACGCCCTGCGGGGCCGTCCAGGAAACGCGATGCTGCGTATCGATCCAAGCCTGCGCGATATCGCGGTTGCCAAACACGATCTTGCGATTGCGCTCGAGGATCTTATCCTTGTGCTCAAGCACATAGGTCGCCAGAGCATCGTTGAACACGCCGCCGCAGATCATGGTGTAATCGCGATAGGTACGGATGCGGTTGGACACCTCTTTGTCGGCCAGGACCCAGCCCACGCGGGCCGCAGGTGTCGAATGGGTCTTCGACAACGAGTTGGTGACAATGGCCCTCTCGTACACGTCGACCATCGACATAAAGGACTCAGTGTTTTCGAGCGGCAGATATACCTCGTCGCACAGCACGTAGGCGCCCACCGAGCGGGCGATCTCGGCAATCTGGCCGAGCATATCGGCATCGAGCACCGTACCGATGGGGTTAGATGCGTTGTTTATGCAGATAAGCTTGGTGTTGGGACGCACCAAGCGCTTGAGTTCCTCGATATCGGGCTTCCAGCCGAGTTCCTCGCGAAGCTCCCAATACTCGACCTCGGCGCCCAGCGTGCGCGGAATCTCGTAGAGCGGCGCGTAGGTGGGCCACTCGGCGATAACATGGTCGCCGGGCTCGACCACAGCCATGAT
>USMR01000022.1 GCA_900555815.1 uncultured Collinsella sp. | reverse complement strand
GCAGAAAGAGCAGCTGAAGCAGCTTCAGAATAAGCTGGCGGAGGCTCAGAAGAACTTCGGTACTACCAAGGAAGATTACTTCGCAGCGGTAAATAAGCAGGATGCGGCGCATGACGCCTATACCGCGGCCGACACGAACGTGAACACCGCCAAGGGTGAGTACGAGAAGGCTAAGTCCGGCACCGCCGCCGCGAAGACGGCATACGACGCCGCGAAGGACGCACTCGGCGGAATCGACATCGAGTCCCTCAAGCAGAACCTCGACGCCGCCAAGGGCGAGGCCGCTACTGCCCAGGCAGCTTTCGATAAGGCAAACGCCACGCTTGCTGACAGCAAGACGAAGGCAGCCGAGGCCGCTGCTCACAAGGCGAAGGCTCGCAGCGCCCGTGATGCCGCCAAGGCAAAGTCCGAACAGGCCAACGAGGCGTATGACAACGCTACCGCTTCGGTCAAGGACCTTGCCGCCAAGCGCGATGCCGCCCAGGCGGACCTTGCGAACAAGCAGGGCTCGCTTGACGAGGCAAAGAAGGCCGACGATGCCGCCCAGGCCGGCGTAGACAAGGCCCAGGCCGCAGATGTCCAGGCCACGACTGCTCTTTCGGACGCCAAGCAGGCGGTTGCCGCCAAGGCGCAGGCTGTGTCCGATGCGCAGGCCAAGGTCAAGGCTGCCGAGGGTGAGCTGGCTACCGCGAACAAGGCCTTCGAGCGCTTCGCTGGAGCCCAAAAAGCGGTCGACGACGCCAAGGTCGCCTATGACGCCGCCGTCGCCGGCGTCGCCGATGCCCAGAAGCAGCTCGAGGCCGCCAACGAAGCCGTCGTCGATGCGAACTTCGAGATCGTCAAGGCCAAGGCCGAGCTTGCCAGCGACGAGGCACTCAAGGCCGATCTTGAGGTTGTCGACCACAAGGCCTCTCTTGCCGCGGGCACGACGGGTAACGAGAAGCTGGTCAAGCTGAACGCTGCCTACGCTCGCTATAAGGCTGCCGTCGATGTCGCCGCTGGTCTCAAGGCTGCTCTGAGCGATGCCGATGCCAAGCTGTCCGATGCCAACGACGCCTATGCCGCCGCGCTTGCCGAGTTTGACGATGCCAAGGATGCCCTGGCTGCCGCGCAGGCCGAGTACGACAAGTATCATCCCAAGGCCGAGCCGCAGGCTAAGCCTCAGGCTAAGCCTCAGGTTACGCAGGCTGCTGCAAAGGCCCCTGCCGCTAAGAAGAAGGCGGCGTCGGGCGCGCTTGCCCAGACCGGCGACAACTCCGCGCTTGCGGGCGAGGTGTTCGTCATCGGCGGCATTACGCTCGTTGCCGCGGGCGTGACGCTGAGCGATCGTCGTCGCAAGCAGATGTAGCGTATTGAGCGCTGGCCTCGCGACGAATTGCGGTATGTCGCGAGGCCGACTCGATAACTCAACCGATAAGGCCGGCGCGCTGTTAAACGCAGCGCGCCGGCCTTTCTTTGTTTCGATATCAAAAAGCCCGGTCAGCAGTCGTGAAAGCTACCGGCCGGGCAAGCCGTAGGCAATATGGTTGCTGTCGAGCAGCTGCTCAGCTTAGCCCAGCAGGCTTAAGCCCACGGAGACAAACGCCAGGATAACGCCGACGATGGACTCGCCGCCGAGCAGGCCGCTGGCGACAACCAGGCCCTGTTCCTGGAAGGCGGCGTCCTTGGCAGCCCTCTCCTCGTCAGAAAGACCAGCGGTGGCGTCGCGGTGGGCGGACCACTTGTCGTAGGCGAGCTTGACGCAGGAGCCCAGGAATGCCGTGAGTGACATGTAGAACGGCAGGTACACGCCCAGGCCGATCATCATGGCCGGAATGCCGAGCCAGTACATGACGATGCCGGCGATAAAGCCGCCAACGAACCACGGCACGCTCGGGATGCCCGAGACCATGGTGGCGACGACGCTTGCCTGCGCGGCAACAAAGCTCTTGTCGGGGCCAAAGGCGTCCGGGCCATAGGCGGTGACGAGCGCGACCATGACGGCTGCGGCGACCAGGGCGCCCACGATGCCGCCGATGGCCTGGCCGATCCACTGCGCACGCGGGTTGGTGCCCAGCACGGCGCCGGCCTTAAAGTCGTTCATGACGTCGCCCGCAAGGCCGCACGCCACGGCAACGATGCCGGCGATAAAGAACAGCTTGACCTGAGCGATCTGGGCGCAGGCTGCCACGATGAGCATGACGATGAGGCCAAAGATCTCCATGGGGTCGATGCCCGTCTGGCCGCAGCTCTGCGCGCTCATGATGGTGGTGACAAAGGTGAACAGCGTGACGATGACGGCCGGAACGGGGCCAAGGTCGAGCACGATGGCGATGATCACGGCGATGGCGGCAGCGCCCAGGCCGATGATACCGGCGTCGAGCTTAAGGGAGCCCGAGATGAGCGACTGCTCGTCGGTGTCGGTGGAGCTGTCGGCGGCGAGGCCGCGGACGATACCGGCGACCTGCGGAAGGATGTCCTTAAGGACGACGGCGACGCCAAAGCCCATCATGAGGCCCATACCCAGGGACTTGACGATACCCTGCGCGGTCACAACATCGAACAGACCGGCAGCGGTGCCGCCGACAATGATGCCAAAATTGCCCAGCAGCGCGCCGGCAAACCAGAACGCGACCGGGGCGAAGCCCACGAGGAAGCCGACGGAGAGCAGCATGGGCGAGTTGTAGATGGCAAAGGTCACGCCGGGGATGTTGAGCGTGCACAGCACGCTGTAGATGCCGGCGATGGCCATGGAGCCAAAGAGCTGCTTGCCGGTCTTGCCGCCGGCCTCGGTGGCGCGCAGGGTCTGAGCTGCGGCGTTGCCGGTGGGGAACTCGAGCGCGGCGTCCACGATAAAGTGACGGTGGATGAGCGCTGTCGCCAGAAGGCCCAAGATGGTGCCGGCGAGTGCCACGATAAACATGTCGAGCCAGCTGATCTGGTCGGCATAGCCCAGCATCCAGGCGCCCGGGATGGTAAACGCCAGACCGCCGGCGACCATGGCGCCTGCGGACATGATGGTGTGGGTGACGTTTGCCTCGTTGAGGCTGGCGTTGCCCATGAGCTTAAGGAAGAACAACGAGATGACGGCAGCGAAGACGATCGGCCAGGGGAGTGCGCCCATCTTGAGGGCGGTGTAGGCCGAGCTTGCCGTGATGATCACGCAGCCAAGGACGCCGATGACGACGCCGCGCAGCGTGAGTTGCCCGCGCATCGAAGCGCGGTTCGAGGGATTGCTCATATAGAACTCCTTTGCGTATATCCGCTTCCCCGGGAGCGCCGCTACGGATACGGTGCGGGAAGTCGGGTTACCAAGGGCCGCCGCGTGAGCTCGCAAACGACCGCGCACCAGTATAGCCGCAAGCTAGTCATTTTGGGATGACTGGTTTAGGTAGGCGATATACTGCTGGGCAGACGAAAGGAGCGTCGACGATGCTTAATGGGTGCACATATATATTGACGGTCGACGTGGGCAACACGTTCATTCGCTTTGGCCTGTTTGCCGAGGATTCGGCCGCGGCACAGGAATGCCCGCTTGCGACGTGCGAGATCACCACGCCGTCGAGCATCACAGCAGACGAGGCACGCATGCGTCTCGTGCAGGTCATGGCCGCACTGGCGGCCGATGCGGGCATGCCGGGTGCGCTTGTGCCCGCGGCTGCTGTGCTGAGCTGCGTGGTCCCGGCGCTCGAGCGCCCGTGGAAGGCGGCACTTTCCCGTACCTGCACGGGGCGCGTGCTCACGGTGGGGCCGGGCCTCAAGACCGGCATACCCGTGCACTACGATGACCCGGCCGAGATCGGTCCCGACCGCATCGCCGACGCCGTGGCGGCCCGCGCCGTCTACGGCTCGCCGTGCATCGTGATCGACCTGGGCACGACGACCAATATCGAGGTCATCGACGCGCACGGTACCTTTGTCGGCGGCGTTATCGCGCCAGGCCTGGCCCTCGGCGCCCGTTCGCTTTCGGCGGCAGCAGCGCGCCTGCCTCAGGTTGAGCCCTCGGCGCCGACACACGTCATCGGCCGCAACACGCGTGAGGCCATGCGCTCGGGCGTGGTTCTGGGCGAGGTGGCCCGCATCGACGGCATGCTCGACATGGTGCTTGCCGAGATGCGCGCGACCAAGGCCGCGGGGGAGGGCGATGTGCCCATCGTCATTACCGGCGACGATGCCAAGGCGCTTGCGGCGCTGGTCGGCCATAGTCTGACGGTCGACGACGCGCTGACGCTGCGGGGCCTCGCCGAGCTCTACCACATCAACCAAAAGCCCCGCCGCGCGTAGCGGTGGGGCGGTGGGATAAGCGCCCCTACCTTTCACCTGCTACAATGGGTCAAACTATTGCGATTTCGGAGGTGTCTGGCATGTCGGACGATCTTCATCAAACTGCGTCGGGCAAGCGCCGCGACGTCATTAGCTGGGACGAGTTCTTTATGAGCGTGGCCATCGCCGCGCAGCGCCGCAGTAAGGACCCCAACACGCAGGTGGGCGCGTGCATCGCCAACACCAACCACCGCATCCTTTCGGTGGGCTACAACGGTACGCCCTCGGCGCTCAACGACGACTTTTTCCCGTGGGGTACGAGCGATGACCCGTTGCAGGACAAGCACAACTACGTGGTGCATGCCGAGGCAAACGCCGTGCTCAACTACCGCGGCTCGCTCAAAGACCTCGAGGGTTCCACGGTCTACGTCACGCTGTTCCCGTGCCACGACTGCGCCAAGATTCTGGCGCAGGTGGGCGTGGGCGAGGTCGTCTACCTGGACAATAAGTATGCCGACACCGATGACGGCCGTATCAGCCGCCGCATTCTCGACTCCTGCGGCATCAGCTACCGCCAGGTCATCGTCGATGTCCAGATTGGTACCGGGGGACAGGCTCAGCAGTAATATGCGTTGTCGCTATCTGGCGACGAACGCAGCTCAAAGAGCCCCGTCCCAAATTGACTACTCGTGAAAGTCGCGTCTGCGCGCATGGACGGCTCGTGAGCGGGTACATGGCTGTAGTAACATAGCTTCTGTCCGCGGGCGTGCCCGCGTTATTGTGAGAAAGGAGCCCCTGTGGCTGTTAACGAAGAGCTGCTTAAGAAGGTTCTTGAAGAGATCCGCCCCAACCTGCAGGCCGACGGCGGCGATATGGAGTATGTGGGCGTCGACGATGAGGGCGTCGTCAAACTGGAACTGCAGGGCGCCTGCGCCGGCTGCCCCATGAGCTCGCTGACCCTGTCCATGGGTATTGAGCGTATCCTGAAGGAGCATGTGCCCGGCGTTACCCGCGTTGAGCAGGTCAATGCTTCCGGCGAGGCCGAGGACCTGTACGACGAGTACGCGCCGTTCTAAGATGCGAAAGCTGCGGACGGCATACTCCGCATAGACGTTACGCCCAAATATGCGGCTGCGAGCGCAAGGCCCGCGGCCGCATTTGTATGTAGGGAGTAGGAGGGTCGACATGCTCAACGACTTCTACCATATGCTTGATCCCGTCGCGATCTCGGCGGGCCCCATCACCATCTACTGGTACGGCCTGGCCTACGTGGTCGGCGCCCTGCTCACGGCGGTCGTCATGTACCGCACGCAGCGTCGCTGGGGCTTTAACATCACGATTGACGACCTGACGAGTGTCGTGGTCGGTGTGGTCTTTGGCCTTATCATTGGCGCCCGCCTGTTCTACGTCATCTTTTACGGCGACGGCTACTACTGGGCGCATCCGCTCGAGATCTTTGCCCCCAACGAAGGCGGCATGAGTTTCCATGGCGGCCTGGTGGGCGGCATCATCGGCGGCGTGCTCGTGTGCCGCATGTACAAGCTCGACGCATGGACCATTGCCGACCTTGCAGTTATCGGTGCTCCGCTGGCGCTGTGCCTGGGACGTTGCGCCAACTTCGTGAACGGTGAGCTGTGGGGTAAGCCGACCGATCTGCCATGGGGCGTGGTCTTTGGCGGGACTGCGGGCGATATGCCGCGTCATCCCTCCCAGCTCTACGAGGCATTTCTTGAGGGCATCGTGCTCTTTTGCATTCTGCAGGTGCTCAGCCGCAAAAAGCCGCTACTGCCCCAAGGCACGTTTATGGGCGTGTTCGTGATGGGGTACGGCATCGTTCGCTTTTTGATTGAGTTTGTGCGCGTGCCCGATGCACAGCTGGGCTATCTGCTGGGTGGCGTTATCACCATGGGTCAGCTGCTGAGCCTGCCGCTTGTAATCGCGGGTCTGGCGCTCGTCATCTTTGCCCTCCGCCACAACCGTCCCCAGCGCATCTACCTCGACGCCTAACCACCACAAAGGGGACAGGCACCTTTGTGGTGGTTCGCTGGGCAACGATGACAGAACCGTAACGTTTCCCCAGATAAAACCTGCCAAAATAAACCTGTCCCTTTTTGGCAGGTTTCTAGAAAGGCTCTTTGGACTGTGAAGGATTCCGATCTCTCCACAACGGCTGCGCGCGACGCTGCCCGCATCGTCTGGTTTAAGCGCTATCCCGCCAAGCAGACGCTCATCGCATTTTTGCTCGCGCTGTTGGCGACCACGGCGTTTTCCATCGATCCCGCCCCGGTGTCGAGCAACGCAGTCTTGGCGATTGACCCCAAAGCCTCGGGCATGCTGTACGTGTGTTACGAGGTGCTCCTCTCGTTTGCCGGCCATACCGACGCGGTCATGCTGCTTGCGCTTGCCTGCCTGCTCACGCTGCCGCTTCGCTACGTATTCTTTGGCCGCGGCGACGCTTGGCGTCCCTCGGTGATCCTTCCGTCGCTGTTCTTTGCCGTCTGCATGGTGTTTGGCCGCAGCTACGACCTCACCGACTCGGCCGAGATTGTCCTTGGCGACAAGGCCCGCATCATCTGCGCCTGGATAGGCGGTGCGGGCTGGATGCTCTTGGCGGTCGTTGCCTTCTACCTCGCCTTTGAGTGTCTAGATTGGTTGAGCTCTCGGCGCATTCCGTTTTCTGAAGCGCACTTTGGCCGCGTATGGCGTGTGGCTCACGCCGTGCTCTCGGTCCATCCCTTTGCCGGGCCCTTCCTGGTGCTTATGGTCGCCTGGGCGCCCACGCTCATCGCTTCGCTGCCCGGCCTTTTTATGGGAGACACGGGTGCGCAGATTCGCCAGTGGTTCAACTACCCCAACGGCACGAGTGACTACCTGCGTCTGCTCAATCCCAATGTGTTGCTCAACGGACATCATCCCGTGGTGCACACGGCTATCATCGGTTCGTGCGTCCAGCTGGGGCTTTCACTGTTCAACAGCGCCAACGCAGGTCTTGCCATCTACACCAGCGCTCAGTTCGTCATTACGGCCGCCTGCATGGCCTATTCAATCTCGTCGCTGCGCAAGCTGGGCGTGAGCCTGCCGGTCCGCGGCGTAATCCTGCTGTTCTTTGTGTTTATGCCCATGTTCTCCAACTACGCGGCCTTGCTTACCAAAGACGTGCTGTTTGCCGACGCGTTTTTGATGCTGTTGGTGCAGACCGTGAAGCTCGTGGCCTGCGGCCTGCCCCGTCGCGATGCCAATGCCGAGCGTGCAGGCGAACAGAGGCCTATGCTCTTTGCGCGCCATGATTGGCTGCTGCTCGCTCTGGGTGCCATGGGTTCCACGTTTCTGCGCAACGGCGGCCTGGTGTTTCCCCTGGCGGCATGCGTAATCGCGGCAGCTTTTTGCGCATGGGACGTGCATGTGGCTCGTCGTGCAGCCAAGCAGGCTGGTGCTGCGCCTTCGGGCGCCACCCCGCGTTTCCGCTGGGTGGGAGTTCTTGCGGTGCTTGCACTCTGCCTTGCCTCTAATATGTACTTCACCAAGGTCTTTATGCCGGCACACGACATCACGCCTGGTTCCAAGCGCGAAATCCTCTCGATTCCGTTCCAGCAGACGGCTCGTTTTGTCCAAAAGCACGACGGCCTCAACTCGGGCGTCAACCCCACGGTTAAGGAGGACGGCACCATCGTGGAGGCTCCTTGCGACGGCTTGGTGACCGACGAAGAGCGTGCCGTGATCGACCGTGTGCTCAAGTACGAGAACCTGGGCCGCCGTTACAACCCGGATAAGTCGGACGCCGTCAAAAATTGCTTTAACGAGTACGCCTCGCAGGAGGACATCAAGGCCTATTTTGAGGTGTGGGCCCAGATGTTCAAAAAGGACCCCGGGTGCTATATCTCGGCGCTCATCAATAACTACTATGGGTATTTTTATCCGAGCGCTCGCGACGCATGGGTCTACAGCACGGCACGCAGTGCCGAGATCATGGCGAAGCCCGATAACCTCAAGTACTTCGACTTCCATCCGGTCGATAGCAAGGTTGTGCGCTGGTGCGACCACCTGATCAACCTGTATCGCGTGGCAGTACAACGCATCCCGTTTATCTCGCTCACCATGAGCTCGGCCACCTATGTGTGGATCATGATCGCCGTGGTGGTCTATCTGCTACGTCGTCATTCGTGGCGCGGGCTGGCCATTTGGGTGCCGCTGCTGGGCGTGCTTGCCGTGTGTCTGATTGGCCCGTGCAACGGCTCGACCTACATGCGCTACCTGTATCCGGTCATCGCCTGCATGCCCTTCGCCATCGGCGCCACCGTCACCCGCAGCGACTTCCTCTGGTCCTAACTTGGTGCATTGGGGGTCAGGTTTCTTTGCACCAAAGGGGTCATCATCACGACGCCTTCATTTTGGGGTTTATCTCGCAGGCCAGTAGGTATATCATAACGACGTTTGTTTATATTGCCCGAGCATCTGCGCTGGGCTTTAGGTCGAAACCGATAGGAGACACGTATGTCCGGACACTCTAAGTGGGCCACAACCAAGCATCGTAAGGGCGCGCAGGACGCCAAGCGCGCGGCAGCCTTCACCAAGATTGCCAAAGAGCTGATCGTCGCGGTGAAGGAGGGCGGCAGTGCAGACCCCGCCTATAACTCCCGTCTGGCCACCGTCATCACCAAGGCCAAGGCCGCCAACAT
>USMR01000021.1 GCA_900555815.1 uncultured Collinsella sp. | reverse complement strand
ACTTCGTATCCCTTGTATTCCATGTAACGGCGCACCGTATCAAATACGATCATGGGGCGGGCATTGCCGATGTGGATGTTGTCGTAGACCGTGGGGCCGCACACATACATGCGGACCTTGCCGGACTCGATGGGCTGGAACTCTTCCTTTTTATGGGTAGCGCTGTTGTAGATACGCATTCGTTACTCCTTAACGGTTTTCTGTAGCAGGCAAACGGCCCAGGCGCCGATTCCCTCGCCCTGGCCTTCCCAACCGAGCTTTTCGGTCGTAGTGGCGGCGACGCCCACGTTTTCGACGTCAACGCCCAGGGCATGGGCAAGGTTGGCGCGCATGGCATCGCGATGCGGGGTGATCTTAGGCTGCTGGCAGGCAATGGTGCAGTCGGCATCGACAAACTCAAAGCCCAGCTCACGCGCATAGTCCATTACGCGGGCAAGCAGCACCATCGAGTCGGCGCCCTCGTAGGCAGGGTCGGTATCGGGGAATAGCTTGCCGATGTCTCCCCCGCGGCAGGCGCCCAGAATGGCGTCGGCCAAGGCGTGCGCGAGCACATCAGCATCCGAGTGGCCCAGCAGGCCGCGCTCGTAGGGAATGTCGACACCGCCGATGATACATCGACGCCCCTCCACCAGACGGTGAACGTCGTAGCCATGGCCAATGCGCAGGTTACTGAACATGGGGAAGGTCCTCTCCCTCGGCCATGCGGCCAAGCAGAATCGCGGTTACGGGACGCAGGTCCTCGGGCACCGTCACCTTAAGGTTATCGCGTGGGCTCTGGACGCAGCGGACGCGCCCACCCATGCGCTCGACCAGCGACGAATCATCGGTACCGATAAAGCCCTCGGCAATGGCTGCAGCGTGGGCGCGCTTCATAGCATCGACGCTAAAGATCTGCGGCGTCTGCGCTGCCCAGTAGAGCTCACGCGGCGGCGTCTCGACGATATTATCGCCGTCAACGATCTTGAGCGTGTCGATCGCGGGCTGACCGCACACGACACCGTCGAGGGCACGGTCGCTCACGAGCACGTCGATAGCGTGGCCGATGGCCTCGGTCGTAATGAGCGGACGAGCGCCGTCGTGGATGGCGACATATTCGAAACCCGCCGGAACCGCATGCACGCCGGCACGGGTGGAATCCTGACGGGTATCGCCGGCATCGGCAAAGCTGATGGGCGTGTCATAGTCAAACGGGTCGATGGCCAGGCGGCGCATCTCGGCACGGCGCTCGGCAGGGCAAACCACGACGATATGGCCGACCTTATCGCTACGATCGAACGCGCGGATGGACCAGCTCATGAGCGGACGGCCCGCCACATTAACGAGCTGCTTGCCGCCGGGATTTCCAAAGCGCTGGCCGCTGCCGCCGGCAACGACCACGGCGCATACGGGCGCCATTATGCGTTCCCCTGTTTGGTGCCCTTCATGCGGTACAGCGAGTCCGCAAGAATGGCAGGGTTGTTGACGCCAAAGTCGCCCAAGCGCTCCGGATCCTCGCTGATGTCGTCCATGAGCTCCTGCAGCGAGCCGTACTCGTCGACGATCTTCTCGGCCACGCCGTCGCGCACGACGGACACGCGCGAAAGCGTGCGCAGGCCCAGCGGCGTCATGACGGAGTCCTCGTCCAGGTCGTCGTAACCCAGAACTGCCGCCACGTGCTGCGGGTCGGACAGGTCCTTAGGCGTCATGCGGCTCAGCTCGGCGCGGATCTTCTCGGCGTTTGCCTCGGAGGAATCGCTTGCGTAGTCGCGGATCATCAAGTCGTATTCGGTATCCATGCTGGAGCCCGCGAGCTGCTCGAGCTGCATCTGCACGAGCTTGCCCTGGTTGCCCAGCTTGACAATGCAATCCTTAAGCTCGGTCTTTGCCTGCTGCATGATCTCGAAGCTCGAGAAAATACCGGTAATGTCGGCGAGCGTGACGTAGTCGTCGAGCTCGAGGGCCGTCAGGCGCAGCAGGGAGCGGTCGAGCGACTGACGGGTAGTCTGGAGCGTGGCGACGAGCTGGTTGACCGAGCTCATGATGGTGGTGACGGGCTGGATCTCGTAGCTCTTGCCGTGAACGTACACGTTAACGACGGCGCGACGAGCCGAAACCGAGATCACGATGGCGTCGGTGAGCACCGACATGCGAGCGGCAGTACGGTGACGCATGCCCGTCTCACTCGTGGCAAGCGAGGGATCGGGATTGAGGTGGAAGTTGGCGCGCAGGATCTGGGTGAGGTCGCCATCGATAACGATGGCACCGTCCATCTTGGAAAGCTCGAACAGGCGGTTCGAGGTAAACGAAATGTTGAGCGGGAAGCCGTCGTTACCGGCAGCGAGCACGTTTTCGGTGTCGCCGACGCAGATAAGGGCACCCAGGTGACCGGCAATGATCATGTCGAGGGCGGTGCGGATCGGCTGGCCAGGTGCCGTCAGGCGAATGGCCTGTTCCATACGCTTTTGCAGCTCGTTCTTATCCAAGGCATCGCTCCCATCGTATACGCTCCATAAACGTCAATAAGTTTCTCACGGTTTGCCCCTGTGACGCCCGCAAAATCCGATGCTTACAGAATGAGCGAACACAGCTGAGAGCCCCAATCCAAATGAGCTGCTTATGTGGTAGCATCGGGATTCGCATAAATGAGGGAGTAGTCGCGTGACCGGGTTCGCCTCCGGTGGCGCGGCAAGTCAACATACTGGCCGATGCGGTCTGGCTTGCCTTAATGAACGAGACTCGTGGCTGTGCGCACAACGCGTACGCCACGGGTCTTTTTTGTTACTCCCCCAAGAGGTACACGCGGGCCCGCCCGCAGAAAGGGAGCCAGACTATGGGACTCGCAGAGCTCGTATTGCTCGCTATCGGCCTTTCGATGGACGCCTTTGCCGTATCCATCTGCAAGGGCCTTGGCATGAAGAAGATCAACCTTAAGGTCGCCGTAGTGCTCGGCCTGTTCTTTGGCGGCTTCCAGGCCGGCATGCCCGTAATCGGATGGGCGCTCGGCAGTCAATTCATGAGCATCATCGGACCCATCGACCATTGGATCGCCTTTATCCTTTTGGCCTTTATCGGCGGCAAAATGCTGTGGGAGGCCTTTACCGAAGACGAGGATGAGGACGAGAGCGACGGCAAGGATGCCGAAAAGATTGACCTGGGTGAGTACCTGATTCTGGCTATCGCCACCTCAATCGACGCCCTGGCCGTGGGCATCTCATTTGCTGCGCTCTCGGTTGACATCGTTCCCGCTGTATCGCTTATCGGAGTCACAACGTTTATCTTCTCCGTCGCCGGCGTAGCGATCGGCCACACCTTTGGCGAGCGCTACGAAAAACCCGCCACCATCGTGGGCGGCGTCGTGCTCATCCTCATCGGCCTCAAGATTTTGCTGGAGCACCTGGGGATTTTGGTGCTGTAAAACACCCTTCAAAACTAAACGTCCGTATGAGGCCTCATGCAGAGTTTTGCATGAGGCCTTTTCATGCAGACTTTTGCATGTCATACTGATATGCAAAAGTCTACACGTTAGGAGATCGCCGTGGATATCCTTCCCATCACCACACCGCGCCAAGCTGGCATCTACGTGCGTCAGGCACGCGAGGCGCAAGGGATCACCCGTGCCGTCCTCGCTAAAAAAGCCGGTGTTTCGGAGCGCCTGCTCGCATCGCTCGAGCTGGGAGATGCCACGGGCATTCGGCTCGACAAGCTGCTGGCAGTTTTCGGTGCTCTTGGACTGGCGCTCGCCGCTCAAGGGGATATCGACGAATCGAAAAACGAGCAACCAGTCGACGCCCCGCATGCTGATTTGCAACCTCGTAGTACCCCCAGGCGCCATCACGCTCAACGTTTTCACCATCGCAACCGTCGCAGCGCAGCCGTTCCGGCTCTCGC
This sequence comes from uncultured Collinsella sp., assembly GCA_900555815.1. Taxonomy (GTDB): domain Bacteria; phylum Actinomycetota; class Coriobacteriia; order Coriobacteriales; family Coriobacteriaceae; genus Collinsella. The sequence continues at coordinate 5,636 of USMR01000021.1, read as the reverse complement.
AGATGCCCCCTTTACGTCCGAGCTCTACGACAGGGCCTTCGCCGATTTCGCCATGTCCAATCTCGGAGTCTCGATTGCCGCAAACGCATCTAACCAAACCAAGCCCGAAGGGAAATAGCCAATGGCCAGAACATCACTTCGGACCATTATTTGCGGCGTACCTGCGGGAACGCTCACGCAAGATGAGAACGGTCTTATCAGCTTTACCTACGATCATGACTATGACGGGCCAACCCTATCGACCAACATACCCGTATCAAATCGCACATACGGCCAACAGGTCATGAATCCGTACTTGTTTGGCCTTCTACCCGACAGCGAGGACCAACGAAAAGCGATTGCCGCCGAATTCAACGTTAGGCCCAACAATCCCGTTGCGTTGCTCAGCCATATCGGACTCGACTGTCCGGGCGGAGTGCAGTTTTGTGCCGAAGAAGATGCCGACGCCGTCCTGCATCGCGCTGGCGACTACCGCCCTATAGACGACCACGAAATTGCTCTCCGTCTCAAGTCGATCAGAGATGACCGCGATGCATCGTGGATGGGTCTAGATGAAAGTTGGTCGCGTGGAGGCAACCAGGGCAAGTTCGCGCTCGCGTTCATAAACGGCCGCTGGAGCGAATGCATGGGCTCCTCGCCCACAACGCATATTTTCAAAAATGGCGTTATCGGATTTAAACTCGAGGCTCTCAATGAGTTTGTCTGCATGAAAAGCGCCCAGCGCGCCGGTATCGCAACGGCAAACGTCGAATATCGTATGTTTGAGGACGAACCTGCCCTCATTGTTGAGCGCTATGACCGCGTGAAAGTCGAAGACGGAATGATCAGGCGCCTACATCAAGAAGACCTCTGTCAGGCACTTGGGGTGATGCCCGCCCAAAAGTACACAGCAGACGGCGGCCCGACCACCCGCGACATTCAAGAGCTCCTCGTAAATACGAGCCACCATCAACTTAACCTGTATCTGTTTACGCAGATACTGTTCTTCAACGCCATTATCGGCGCACCGGATGCGCACGCGAAAAACTATTCCCTGCTCCTTGGAAACGACGGCGCAGCCATGATGGCTCGAATGTACGATGTCGCGTCGGGTTTGGCGTATGAGCGCATGCGCCGCCGGGCGCGCCTTGCCATGAGCGTTGGCGGCGAAAATCGTGTGGGGCGCATCGGTCCAGGCGCTATCCGCCGATACCACGGTATGGGCGACCCCGTGCTGGAGGCGGCGCTTACCGATGCCGGGCTATCCGAGAAGTTTTGCTTTGCGACCATGATGGACCTCGCCTACGAAGTGCCCATTTGCATGGAAGAGGTCATGGACGAATACGCCGATCTGCCCGGCATGGCGAACCTGCGCGAGCATATGCTCGGCCCCGTCCGCGAAAACTGCCAGCGCACCCTCGACCTCATCAAGGCAGAAATGGACTAGGTGGCCTTAATTTCGCAATTATCAAACAAAAGAGAGGGGACACCCGTCGCAAAAGCTCGGATGTCCCCTCTCGTAATGTCATTTGCAATCCGCTAGCACGTGGCTCGAACTGCTGCTAGCGCAACCTTTACGCAGCGAGGCGCTTGAGGACGTCGATGAGCAGCTCGTAGAAGCGCTCGGCAGAAGCAAGCTCCATGCTCTCGTCCGGAGTGTGGACATCGGAGAGCGTCGGGCCCACGGCGATGGCGTCCAGGCCGTGCAGGGCCTCGGCAAACAGGCCGCACTCAAGGCCGGCGTGAATGGACTCGATGCGCAGCTCGGAGCCAAAGAGCTCTCGATAGCTCTCGACAAAGACTTCGCGGACCGGCGAATGCTCGGCATAGCTCCAGCCGGGATACTCAAACTCAAACTTGGCGTCGAAGCCCAGGACATCGGCCAGCGTCTGCAGACGGTCCTTGAACTCGTTCTGCAGCGAGGTGATCGAAGAGCGCGGGGACAGCATAATCTTGACCTCGTCATCGGAGGTGGCGACCACGCCGATGTTGGAGGAAACCTCGACGGAGCCGTCGGTGGCGACGTTGCGGCGAATCACGCCGTTAGGGGCAAGGCGCAGGGCGCGGATGAGGGCAAGCGCGGACTTCTGGTCCATGGCCTCAACCTCGGCGTCGTCGGCAATCTCGACGGTGCAGGTAAAGCCGGGGTCAAAGACCTCGAGCTCGGCAGTGACGTCGGCAATGATGCCCTTTGCGATCTGGGCCGCGGCCTCGGCGGCAGCGTGATCAGTGTAGACCAGCTCGGCCTTGCACTCACGGTTGATGGCGTTGTCCTTAGTGCCGCCGTTAAAGCTGACGATGGCGGGCTCGCCGGCGACCATCAGGCGGTCGATGATGCGGGCCATGATGAGGTTGCCGTTGCCGCGCTCCAGGTGGATGTCGGCGCCGGAGTGACCACCCAGCAGGCCGGAGATCTCGAGCGTAAGGGTGCTGCCGGTCTTGTGCTCGCGCACGATCGGGCAGGTGTAGGTAACGACGACACCGCCGGCGCAGCTGACGGTGGCCACGCCCTCCTCCTCGGAATCGAGGTTGATCATGGTGCGGGCGCTAATCTGGGACTTGTCGAGCGTCTCGGCGCCAACCAGGCCAGTCTCCTCGTCGGTGGTGAACACGCACTCGAGGGCCGGATGGGTAATCGAATCGTCGTTGAGCACGGTAAGCATAAGCGCGACGGCAATACCGTTGTCGGCGCCCAGAGTGGTGCCGTTAGCGGTGAGGACGCCGTCCTTGACGACCAGGTCGATACCATCGGTCGTAAAGTCGTGCTCAACGGAGCCCAACTTGTCGCACACCATATCGATGTGGCCCTGCAGCATCACGGTCGGGGCATTCTCGGCACCGGCAGATGCGGGCTTGCGAATGATGACGTTGTAGACCTCGTCCTGGTACACATCGAGACCGCGCTCCTTGGCAAACGCAACCAGGAAATCGCTGATGCCCTTCTCGTTGCCAGACCCACGGGGGATCGCGCTGACCTCCTCAAAGAAATGGAACAGCTGGGCGGGCTCGTAGCCGGTAATCTTGTAGTCCATGGTGCCTCCTTGGCGCAACTGGTTAGACAGTAAGACATGCAACTTGTATATTCCCAGACTTTGCGTGCATAAACCAGTCGAAAACGCCGAGCGCCCTCGCATCATCGGCTAACGGTGGACCGTATAGCGTAACGGTCACAACTTCCGCAGCTCTACAAATCGAGGCGCCCTTTCCGGAGCGCCTCGATTGCGCGTATCAAATTGTCGCCACGCCCTACAGCGCGTCGGAACCGGCTTGCATCATGCCGCCGGGGCCCGAGGTCACGCCGCCGCTCACGGGCGCGGCGTTGCCGGTGTGCGGTACCGCCGGGGCGGTATCGCCACCAAGCGTGCCCGCCGGACGCGGTGCCGGGATCTCGCCCGTGCCGCGGCTAAAGACAAACTTGCCATCGGCCACGTCGCACAGGACGGTATCGCCCTCGCCCCACTCGCCAGCCAGCAGTTCCTCGGACAGCGGATCCTCGATGAGCTTTTGGATGGCACGACGCAGCGGACGCGCGCCGTTGGTGAGGTCGGTACCCTCCGCCACAATCTTGTCGTAGGCCGCATCGGTAAGCTTGATGTTCATGCCGTTTGCGATCAGGCGCTGGCGCAGATCGTCCACCAGCAGGTGCGCAATCTTGGTCAGGTTCTCGCCCGAGAGCTTCTGGAACACCACGATGTCGTCGATACGGTTGAGCAGCTCGGGGCGGAACAGGCGCTTGAGCTCGCCCATCGCGCGGCCGCGGATCTCACTCGAGGTGAGGCCCTGCTCGCCGGTGGTGCCAAAGCCAACGCTCGCATCCTGCGCGATCTCGCGGGCGCCCACGTTTGACGTCATGATGATCACCGTATTGCGGAAGTCGACCGTCTTGCCCTGGCTATCGGTCAGACGGCCCTCCTCCAACACCTGCAGCAGGATATTGAAGATGTCGGGGTGCGCCTTCTCGATCTCGTCGAACAGCACGACCGAGTACGGGTGACGGCGAACAGCCTTGGTGAGCTGGCCGCCCTCGTCGTGGCCCACATAGCCCGGGGGGCTACCGATGAGCTTGGAGACCTCGAACTCACTGCCAAACTCCGACATATCGAAGCTGATGAGCGCGTCCTTGCTGCCAAAGAGATACTCGGCGAGCGTCTTGGCGAGCTCGGTCTTGCCTGTGCCGGTGGGACCAAGGAAGATAAAGCTGCCACCGGGACGACGCGGGTCCTTGAGCGGCGAGCGGCTGCGGCGCACAGCCTTGGCGACGGCCGCGACTGCCTCATCCTGGCCGATGATGCGCGTCTTGAGCACGCTTTCGGTCTGCAGCAGGCGCCGGCTCTCGCTCTCGGTGAGCGAGGAAACCGGCACGCCCGAGGTCACGGACACGATGTCGGCAATCTGGGAGACATCGATGGTGAGCGGGCTGGCGTCGAGCTCGGCCGTCCAGGCAGCCTTGGCCTCGGCGAGCTCAATCTCGGCAGCCTTTTGCTGCTCGGTGATCTCGGCGGCCTTGTTCATGTCGTCGCTCTCGGTGGCCTCCTGCGCGGCGGCCTTAAGCTCCTCCACGCGATGCTCGGCCTCGCGCACCGGCTCGGGCGCGCGGTTGGCGGCGATGCGGGCGCGGGCGCCGGCCTCGTCAATGAGGTCGATGGCCTTATCGGGCAGGAAGCGATCCTGGATGTAGCGGTCGGAGAGGTTCGCGGCGGCCTCGATAGCACCCTGCGTATAGCGCACATGGTGGTGCTCCTCGTAGCGCGGCTTGAGCGCGGTCAGGATCTTGACCGTGTCCTCGACGCTCGGCTCCTCGACATCGATGGTCTGGAAGCGACGCTCGAAGGCCGGGTCCTTGGTGAGGTACTTGCGGAATTCCTCGGCCGTGGTGGCGCCGATAATCTGGAAGGCACCGCGCGCGAGCACGGGCTTGAGCATGGAGCTCGCGTCGATGGAGCCCTCGGCAGAGCCGGCACCGATGATGGTGTGCATCTCGTCAATAAACAGGATGACGTCGTCAGCTTCGGTGGCCTCCTGGATCACGTTCTTGAGGCGCTCCTCAAACTCACCGCGATACTTGGCGCCCGCAACGAGGCCCGGCAGGTCGAGCGTCCAGATGTTCTGGTTCATAAGGTTCTCGGGCACGTTGCCAGCTGCAATCTGCTGAGCCAGACCCTCGACGATGGCCGTCTTGCCCACGCCGGGGTCGCCCAAGATAAGCGGATTGTTCTTGGTGCGACGCGAAAGGATCTCCATCATACGCTGGACTTCCTTTTCGCGACCAATTACAGGGTCGAGCTCGCCGTCGCGCGCCTTCTGCGTAAGGTTGGTGGCGAACTGCTTAAGCGTATCGGTGCCGCTCCCCTTTTGCTGCGACGCGTCCGAGCCGCTAAAGAACGGCAGGCCCGCACCGGGACGCCCGGCACCGGCGCCGGCGAGCGGACGCTTCTTGTCCTGGTCCTTGGCGGTAAGTTTCTCGATAGCCTTTTTGATGGAGGCGGACGACACACCCAGGCGCATGAGGATGTCCATGGCCATGCCGTTACCCTCTTCGACGATGCCAATCAGCAAGTGCTCGGTCGACACATAGGTCTGGTTGTTCTCACGCGCCACGCGGAAGGAGCGCTCCATCACGCTAATGACGAGCGGCGTAAAGGCAAGCTTGGCCGCCT
>USMR01000020.1 GCA_900555815.1 uncultured Collinsella sp. | reverse complement strand
ACGAGGCATGCTTGAACTTTGCCCAGATGCTCGGCGGATGCCCGGTTGGCACCGAGACCGGTCGCCCCAATGCACAGAACCGCGTTGCTGACGACCGCATGACCGATGAGGCACTCGATGCGTTTGCAGACGGGCTTGCACACGTCTGCGATCGGGCCGAGGCCGTGGGTGGGCAAATTTTGATCGAGCCTGGTTGGAACGAAACGGTCAACACGCCGGATCGCTGCCGTGAGGTGCTAGAGCGCGTCTCGAGTCCGTCGCTCGGCGTGATCTATGACCCGGTATCACTGCTGCACCCCAGTGTTGTTGACGAAGCGCAGGAAATCACCGCGCGCATGCTCTACTTATGCGGCAGTAAGATCCGCGCGCTGCACGCCAAGGATTTTGAGGTCGTTGATAACGAGGACGAAGCCGGTTGGTGCGACGGTACGGGTTCGCGCCTGGTGTGTCATGGCGTGGGCGAGACGGGACGATATGACTTTGAGCCCGTGGTGGCCTGGGCGGCTGCCGCCTGCCCTGGGATTCCCTGCGTGGTCGAGAACAGCGTGCCGGCGACGGCGGCTGACTGCCTGGCGACACTCGAGCACATGTCCGCTCGCTGCGGGGCTTCGCATCGCGAGTTATAGCATTGGCTTTTGCCGTGTCGGCAGATTGAGATTACCTGTATGGGGGCGGCGGTGAAGGGTCTTTATCGTCGCCCCATTGGATTGCATTAAAAAGGGGAGTTGCGTGGCTATCCACATTGTCGAAGAGGCGAATCGTTGCCTGGGTTGTAAAAGGGCGTTCTGCCAGATTAAGGGCTGCCCGGTTCAGACGCCTATTCCACAGGTCATTGACCTGTTCAAACAGCGTCGTCTAGAAGAGGCGGGCGAGCTACTGTTCCAGAACAATCCCATGAGCGCGGTCTGCTCCATGGTTTGCAACCATTCGGGCCAGTGCGAGGGCGCGTGCATCCAGGGCCGCAAGGGCGCGCCGGTGCATTTCTCGAGCATCGAGAACTATATCTCCACGGCATATTTGGATCGTAAGGAGTGGAAGCCCGCACCGTCGTGCGGTAAACAGATTGCTGTGGTCGGTTCCGGTCCCGCTGGTATTACCGTGGCCATTAAGATGGCCCAGCTGGGCTGTGCCGTCACGGTATTTGAGCAGCGGCCCGAGATCGGCGGTGTGCTGGAGTACGGTATCCCCGAGTTCCGCCTGCCCCGTGCGCTCGTGCAAAAGTATCGCCACGTGATGTGCTCGCTTGGCGTGCGCGTGCGCCCCTCGACCACCATCGGTGGCGCGCTGCATATCGACGACCTGCTGCGCGACGGCTACGATGCGGTCTTTGTCGGTACTGGTACCTGGCGAGCTCGAAAGCTGGGTATTCCCGGCGAGTCGCGCGGCAACGTGCTGTTTGGTATCGATTATCTGGTCGATCCCACGAGCGTGGCAATCGGGCAGAACGTGGCGGTCATCGGTGCCGGCAATGTTGCCATGGATGTTGCCCGCACGGCCCTGCGCTCGGGTGCCCGCAAGGTCACTGTGTATGCCCGATCGCGCCATATCTCTGCCATCGATGACGAGATGGAGCTGACCGAGCTTGACGGTGCCGAGATTGTGCGCGGCAAGGCGATCTGCGCCATCGATGATAACGGTCCGGTGTTCGAGACGGCTATCTTTGACGAGGACAACAATGTGGTGGGCTACGAGGAAGAGCTCGACCATGCGTCTGCCGACACAGTTGTGATTGCGGCTTCGCAGGTGCCCAAGGACAAGCTTGTGCTTACGACGGGCGGTCTGGAGACCGACCATCGCGGCCTTCTTTCGGTCGACGAGCGCGGCATGACCACCGTGCCTGGCGTCTTTGCCGCCGGCGACGTGGTCAACGGCCCGCTGACGGTTGTTCACGCCGTAGCCGGCGCCAAGCTCGCCGTCGAAGGCATGACTACCTATCTGGGCCTCTAACTCCATCCCACCCATCAGTTGCGGTGAAATACGGATTGTTTTGGCTGTTAAAAGCCTCGGCTGCCCCGTATTTCACCGCAACTTTTTTGTGGGTCGATACGTAGGCAGGGGAGTGCGTGCGGTCGGGTACCGTGTGGTTGCTGGTACGATAGCTAAGTCAGCAATTGCCGCCGAGCGGCTCAAATGAAAGGAACCCTGTATGGAGTCCTCCGCCTACCCGATGCTCTTTAGTCCGATCAAGGTCGGTACGACCGAGGTCAAGAACCGCGTCTTTATGCCGCCGGTGTCCACCAACCTGGCCGATCATGGCTATGTGACCGACGACTTGGTCGATCATTACCGTGCCCGCGCCAAGGGCGGCGTGGGCCTCATCATTACCGAGGTCGTGACGGTCGAGCCCACCTATACCTATCTGCCGGGTGACATGTGCTGTTACGACGACACGTTTATCCCTGGCTGGGAAAAGCTCGCCGCCGCCGTGCATGAGTATGGCTGCAAGATCATGCCGCAGCTCTTTCACCCCGCCTACATGGCCTTTAACATTCCGGGCACGCCGCGCCTGATCGCTCCGTCCTTCGTGGGACCGTCCTATGCCCGCGAGGCACCGCGTCCTATCACGGTCGATGAGATTCACGAGCTCACGCATCAGTTTGGCGACGCTGCCGTGCGTATGCAGAAGGCTGGCGTCGATGGCGTCGAGGTCCATGCGGCGCACGCCCACGGCATGCTCGGCGGCTTTTTGACTCCGCTCTACAACAAGCGCACCGACGAGTACGGCGGCTCGCTCGACGCCCGTATGCGCTTCTTGCTCGAGGTCATCGCCGAGATTCGTGAGCGCTGCGGCAAGGACTTTATCATCGACGTCCGCATTTCGGGCGATGAGTACACCGATGGCGGTCTGACCCTCAACGACATGATCTACGTCTCGCGTCGCCTGGAGAAGGCCGGCGTCGACATGATTCATGTGTCGGGCGGCACCACCATCAAGCGCGGCTCTGCGATTCCCGCCGCCGGCACGCAGCAGGCCTCGCACGCCGCCTGCTCGCGCGAGATCAAGAAGCACGTCAACATTCCCGTCGCCACCGTCGGCCGCATCAACGAGGCCTGGATCGCCGAGGAGCTGATCGAGGACGGCGCTGCTGACATCTGCATGATGGGCCGCGCCAATCTGTGCGATGCCGAGTTCTGCAATAAGGCCGCTGCCGGCAACGCCGACGACATCCGCCCCTGCATCGGCTGCCTGCGCTGCCTGAACGGCATTATGTTTGGCAAGCGCATCTCCTGCACCGTCAATCCCGATGTTGAGCGCGACGAGGCTGGCTACGAGCCTGCCGCCGAGGCTAAGAACGTGCTGGTTGTGGGCGCTGGTCCTGCGGGCATGGAGGCAGCCTACATTGTTGCCAAGCGCGGCCACAACGTAGTGCTCGTGGATAAGCAGGACGAGCCGGGTGGCGAGATGCGCATCGCGGCCGTTCCGCCGGCAAAGCAGGAACTCACCCGCGTGATCAAGTATCAGTACCGTCGCCTGGCCGAGGTCGGCGTGAAGTGCGTATTTGGCACCGAGCTTACTGCCGAGGACATTCAGCGTGACTACGCCGGCTACGAGGTCGTCCTGGCCTATGGCGCCGAGCCCATCGCCCCGGCCTTCATGCAGGGATTTAAGCAGGTCATGACGGCTGACGACCTGTTGGGCGGCAAGGCTTTCCCGGGCAAGAAGATTGTCATCGTGGGCGGCGGCACCGTCGGTTGCGAGACGGCCGACTACCTGGCCCCGTTGGTCAACGATCTGTCGCCGGCCAATCGCGACGTCACCGTCATCGAGATGACCAAGACGCTCGCCGCCAACGAGGGCGGCGCCGGTCGCGCGGTGCTCATCACGCGCATGCTCTCCAAGGGCGTTCACGTGCTGACCGAGGCCAAGGTGACCGAGATTACCGAGGATGCCATCAGCTACGAAAAGGACGGCGAGATCCACACCATCGCCGATGCCGATACGCTGGTACTTGCCATGGGCTATCGTCCCAATACCAAGTTGGCCGACGACCTTGCTGCAGCCGGCGTTACCACCCACGTGTTGGGCGATGCCAACAAGTGCGGCAACATCCGCGACGCCATCGGCGATGGCTACAAGGTTGCTTGCGAGCTCTAGTCAACCCCTTGGTGCATGTGAGGCCTATCCCCGCGGCGTCAGTCGGTAGATAGCAAAAAGCGGCGGTCGTCCCGTACATGGGACGACCGCCGCTTGCGTTAGCTGCAATAGGTCGTGCGATTAGAGGCCCAGGATCTCCTTGACCTTGGCGATGATGGCCTCGTCGGTTGCGTTGGCAAAGAAGTACTCCTGGAAGTGTTCGCCGGCAAGTGCGCCCTTCACCAGGTCCTGATCGATCTCGCCCAGAACGTCGACGAGCGGACGCATAGTCACAGCGCGGACGCCGTCGAGGATCTTCTTGTTGCGCTGCTCGGGCTCAACACGCTCGGCAGGATAGCCGTTGCCCGAACCAAAGCCAAAGAGCTTCTCAAAGGTGTACTCGAGGTTGAGCTCCTGGCCCCAGCCGTTCTTGAGGGCGAAGGGCATGGCGACAGCGTTACCGTCGTTGACCTGGGCAAAGGTGTAGGCATCGAGCGGGTCGGCAACATGGCCGCACAGCACGCCGGGGAAGGAGTTGCAGGCGAGCATGGCGCCCTCGCCGGTGCCACAGCCGGTCACGACGTAGTCGGCAGCGCCGGAGTTGAGCAGCACGGCGGCCAGGATGCCGTTCTGCACATAGGTGAGGGGCTTGGAGTCGGCGTCGGCATACATGCCATAGTTAAAGACGGTGTGGCCCATGGGCTCGACAACCTTCTTAAGGGCAGCCTCGATCATAGGGTTCTTGGAGTTCTGAGAGTTTTCGTTGATCAGAGCGATTTTCATTGCGAATTACCTTCCTATTTCTAACTTGCGGTGGAATACGGACTGTTTTGCCTGATAGAAGCCAAAACCAATCCTTATCTCACCGCAACTCAAATGAAAAACGAGTGGATGAAACCTGATGTGGGCAGTTGCGGTGACGCTTATTGAGGCTGCTTTCCAATGTATGCGAGGATGCCCCCGTCGACGTAGAGGATGTGGCCGTTGACGAAGTTCGACGCGTCGGAAGCCAGGAACACGGCGGGGCCCTTCAGGTCCTCGGGCGTGCCCCAACGGGCGGCCGGCGTCTTGGCAATGATGAACTGGTCAAACGGATGGCGGCTGCCGTCGGGCTGCGTCTCGCGCAGCGGTGCGGTTTGCGGCGTGGCGATGTAGCCGGGTCCAATGCCGTTGCACTGGATATTGGCCTCGCCAAACTCCGAGCAGATGTTCTTGGTGAGCATCTTGAGTCCGCCCTTGGCCGCGGCATAGCCGGCGATGGTCTCGCGGCCCAGCTCGCTCATCATGGAGCAGATGTTGATGATCTTGCCGTGGCCCTTGGCGATCATGCCGGGCAGGCAGGCCTTGGACACGATAAACGGTGCGTTGAGGTCAATATCGACGACGCGGCGGAAGTCCTCGGCGCTCATGTCGAGCATCGGGGTGCGCTGGATGACGCCAGCGTTGTTGACCAGGATGTCGGGCGTGGTGCCAAAGTCGGTCTCGATCTTGGCGATGAGCTCGGCGACGACGGCCTCGTCGGTGACGTCTGCCACGTAACCATGAGCCTCAAAGCCCAGCTCGCGGTAGTGCTTCTCGGCCTCGGCTACCTTGTCGGCGTGACGTGCGTTAAAGGCGATCTTGGCGCCGGCCTCTCCGAGCGCCTCGGCGATGGCCATGCCAATGCCATAGGTGGCGCCGGTTACGAGCGCGACCTTGCCATCCAGGCGGAAGCTGTCCATAAGATCAGACATAGCGATCCTTTCAAAAGAAACGTTCATCTATATAAGTCTTGCTTTTCATACAAGGTCAGTATAGGAGAAGCGGCGTAATAGCCACCCCTTATTCCCTAAAATCAGGTGAACGTTCACTTTTAAAAGGCGAACGGTAGTCTCGCCCTTGCCGTGCGGACGTCTATTTGCTCTGTTCCTGCGCTCCCTCTGCGATCATGTTGCGGTTGTACACCAGATGCAGGTACATCGCGTCGTGCGCTGCGGTGGGATTGCGCGCGGCGATGGCGTCGGCCACGCCACGGTGGGTGCGGATGGTCTCCTCAACCAGCTTTTTGCCGGTCACGTCAATAAACAGGGGGACAGACGCCTTGAGCACGCCCATTAGGCGGGGAACGACGAGGTTTCCGGAGCTCTCGGCAATGGCATTGTGGAACGCGGTGTCGGCGGCGGAGTAATCCTCACCGGCCTCGGCCAGGCGCTCGGATTCGTCGCAGAGCTCTTTGATACAGACGACCTGGTCGTTGGTTGCGTGCTCGGCTGCCATGCGTGCAATCTGCGGCTCGATCATAAAGCGCACCTCGAGTAGGTCGCGCGCCAGACGCTGCTTGTCGTCGATAAAGGTAAAGCCCAGCGGGTCGTCGGCAACGCCGGGGTTTGATGCCACATAGGTGCCCGAGCCCTGCTTAATGCGCACGATGTTGCGCGACTGCAGCAGCTTCATGGCTTCGCGTACGGTGCTCCTGCCAGCACCCAGGCGCTCGACGAGCACAGCCTCCTTGGGCAGGCGGTCGCCTTGCTCAAGATGCTCATCCAGGATCAGTTGAATGATTTTATCTGCTATCTGCTCGGGGAGTCCCGAATCGGCTCGTGCCACGCTTCACCTCATATCAAAAGAATTCATCAGAGCTATTCTAGCTCATTTACAGAAGCCGCGGTGGTTCGCTCCGACAATGGAGAGCTGTAAGTAGCCGTTTACCGTCAAAAACAGATCGTTCAGGAAATACATCAGATGTATTTTGAAAAAAGTTTCCCTTTTAAACATCAGACCTATTGAGAACACGCTATAGTCTAAGGCGAATTCAAAAGGTCTGATGAATTGGAGGAAAGATGTCAGACCCAACGTTTATGGCCGACCCCACCAGGCTGGTCATCGCCGTTATCGTGGGCATCGCGCTGCTGCTTGCGCTCATCATTAAGTTCAAGCTGCATCCTGTGCTTTCGATGATGGTCTCGGCGCTCGCGATCGGCATCGGCGCCGGTATGCCGCTCGACCTGGTGGCGGACACTGTCACCAAGGGCGTGGGAACCACGCTGCAAAACATCGCCCTGCTCATTGGCCTCGGCTCGATGTTTGGCCAGATTCTTGAGGAGAGCGGCGGCGCCAAGAAGATCGCCCAGACCTTCATCGATACCTTTGGGCAGGGTCATTCCAGCTGGGCGCTGGGCATTACCGGTCTGGTTATCGGCACTACGGTGTTCTTTGAGGCGGGCGTAGTCGTTTTGATTCCGCTTGCGTTTAGCGTGGCATCGCAGACCAAAAAGTCGACGCTCTACTACGGCATCGCGCTGCTCGCAGGACTTGCCGCTGGCTATGCGTTTGTGCCGCCATCGGCCGGTTCGGTTCTGGTCGCCGGCACGCTCGGTGTCGACCTGGGCACCATGATTCTCGTCGGTATCCCTACTGCCTTCATCGCCATGGCGATCGCCGGCGTCATCTGGGGTCGCAACGTGGGCGGTCGCATTTTTACCGATGTTCCGGAGCACTTTACCTCTGCCGAGGGTGCGAGCGACGAAAAGGAGCTTCCCTCCTTTGGCATGGTGCTTGCCATCGTGCTCACGCCGCTTTGTCTGATTTTGCTGGGCACGTTGTCCTCTTATATCCCTATGCCCGCCGAGCTCGCCTCGATTCTCGCCTTCCTGGGCAAGCCGTTTGTCGCTTTGACGCTCGCCACGCTCGTCGCGATGTATCTGCTGGGCGCGCGGCGCGGCTACTCCGGCGCCGAGCTCAAGGCCCTGCTCGACCGCTCTCTTAAGCCCGTCGGCATGATCTTGCTGGTTATCGCCTGTGGCGGCGTCATTCGCTGGATGCTGCAAGACTGCGGCTTGGGCCAGGTTATCGGCCCTATGCTCGAGGCCTCACCGCTGCCTTTGGTGGTCGTTGCCTTTTTGATTGCCGTCATGGTGCGTGCCTCTGTCGGCAGCTCCATCGTCGCTATGACCATGGCATCGGGCATTATGGCCGCCATGCCCGCGGTTGCAGGAGCCTCGGTGCTCATGCGTGCCGCTATCGGTCTTGCTATCTGCGGCGGTGCCACGGCCCTCTCGCACGTCAACGATGCCGGTTTTTGGATGTGCTCCTCGTTCCTGGAGATTGACGAGAAGACCACCCTCAAGTCCTGGACCGTTATGGAGACGCTCATCGGCCTTTCGGGTCTTGCCTGCGCCCTGGTGATTTCGTTCTTCGCCTAGTTCGCGTAGCTAAGCATCTTCCGCCGAGTGCATCGCTCGGTACCCATTTCACCTGATTCATTAACCAACGATTGGTACAACCGTTCAAACCAAAAGAGGAGAGCATTATGGACGAGAAGACCAAGGCACAGATTCAGCAGGAGGCAGCCGACTTGGTTGCCAAGCTGCAGCCGCGTTCCGGCAAGTTTCGCACCATCAGCCCCGAGATGGACCCGCTGCGTCTGGGCTCTGGCTGGTCCATCGAAGATCTGGACAAGCCGCAGGTCATTATCGAGTCGACGTTCGGCGACTCGCACCCGGGTTCTGCCGGCCTGTTTGATCTGGTCGAGGAGGTCCGTGCTGGCGTTGCCGAGGCTGGCGGTCACGGTGCTCGTTACTTCTGCACCGATATCTGCGACGGCGAGGCCCAGGGACACGACGGCATTAACTACTCGCTGCCCAGCCGCGACATGATCGCCAACATGATCGAGATCCATGCCAAGACCACCCCGTTCGACGCCGGCGTCTTTGTCGCCAGCTGCGATAAGGGCCTGCCTGCGAATCTCATGGCCATGGGCCGCATCAACATCCCCTCCATCGTCGTTACCGGCGGCGTCATGGATGCCGGTCCCGATCTGCTGACCTTGGAGCAGCTCGGCGCGATTTCTGCCCGCTACGAGCGCGGCGAGATCTCCCGCGAGGAGCTTGAGTTTGCCAAGCACAACGCATGCCCCAGCTGCGGCGCCTGCTCCTTTATGGGTACCGCCTCGACCATGCAGGTCACGGCCGAGGCCCTGGGCCTTATGCTCCCCGGCACGGCTCTGCTGCCCGCCACCAGCTCCGACCTGCGCGAGTTCGCCCGCGAGGCCGGCCGTCAGTCCGTGTGGCTCTCCGAGCACAACCTGTGCCCCCGCGACATCGTGACCAAGGAGTCCTTTGAGAAACTCATCATGGTCTACGGCTCCATTTCGGGCGCCACCAACTCGCTGCTGCATATCCCCGCGATTGCCCGCGAGTTTGGCATCGAGATGTCCGCCGACGACTTCGATCGTCTGCACCGTGGTGCTCACTACCTGCTTAACGTCCGTCCCGCAGGCGAGTGGCCGGCGCAGTTCTTTTACTATGCGGGTGGCGTGCCGCGCATCATGGAGGAGATCAAGTCGATGCTCCACCTCGATGTCATGACCGTCACCGGCAAGACCCTCGGCGAAAACCTCGAGGACCTTAAGAACAACGGTTACTACGAGAAGTGCGGTCGTTACCTTGAGAAGTGGAATCTCAAGCGCGAGGACATCATCCGTCCGTTTGACCAGGCCTTCGGCACCGACGGTTCCATCGCCATCCTCCACGGCAATCTTGCTCCCGAGGGCGCGGTCGTCAAGCACACCGTCGTTCCGCGCGAGATGTTCCAGGCTGCGCTCAAGGCCCGTCCGTTCGACTGCGAGGAGGACGCCATTCACGCCGTCCTGACGCACGAGGTCAAGCCCGGCGATGCCGTTATCATCCGCTATGAGGGACCCAAGGGTTCCGGTATGCCCGAGATGTTCTACACCACCGAAGCTATCGCCAGCGACCCCGAGCTGGGCGCGAGCATTGCCCTGATCACTGACGGCCGCTTCTCCGGCGCCTCCAAGGGCCCGGCTATCGGTCACGTTTCGCCCGAGGCCGCTGTGGGCGGT
>USMR01000019.1 GCA_900555815.1 uncultured Collinsella sp. | reverse complement strand
TGGGCGGGCTGTTTGTGGCGAGCGTGCTGTGGTTTGAGGCGGCGGCGTCGATGCTCGAATACGACAAGGTGCTCGCACTGTTGGGCAACGCCGCGCCGGTGCTCGCGCTCATGATCTCGATGTGTATGCGGCTTATCCCGCAGTTTTTGCGCCGCGGCCGCACGGTGCTGGCGGTGCAGGACGCGATCGATGTGCCGGGGCGTGCGCCCGCCGATCCCGTGCGATCGCGCCTGCGGGCGTCGAGCGTGCTGATGGGCTGGGGCATGGAAGATTCGCTTGAGCGCGCGGATGCCATGCGCTCGCGCGGGTGGGGTGCTGCGTCGCGCCGTACGACGTACGCGCGGTATCGACTGGGACGCAGCGACGTTGCCGCGCTGGTCGAGCTCGCGCTGTTTGGTGCCGCCGCGGTGGCAGTGGCATGGACCGCGACAACGCAGTATTCGTTTTACCCGCAGCTTTCGGTGCCCGCGCCGTGGCTGGGCTATGTTGTGTACGCTGCCTGGATGGTACTGCCCTGTGTGTTGCATGCGATCGATGAGAAGAGGTTTGGCTGATGGCTCGGTTGGATAGGGGCTCGGTGTCGGGCGCGGCGTGCGGCCCGGATATGCCGGCGATTGAGGTGCGGAGCCTGAGCTTCGCCTACCCCGGGGCTGATGCTGCGGTGCTCGAGGGGCTCGACTGGTCTGTTCCTCAAGGTGCATTTGCGCTGCTTGTCGGCGGTACCGGATCGGGTAAGTCGACGCTGCTGTCGCTGCTCAAGCCCGAGATCGCTCCGGCGGGCGAGCGCACTGGCGATGCGCGCGTGCTGGGCGAGAACGTTGCCGACATGGACGTGCGCGCGTCTGCGGAGCGCGTGGGCTACGTGTTCCAGGATCCCGAGAACCAGATTGTGTGCGAGACCGTGTGGCACGAGATGGCGTTTGGCCTGGAAAACTTGGGGCTAGCGCGTGACGAGATGCGTCGTCGCGTGGCCGAGACCAGCTATTTCTTTGGGCTGGAGGATTGGCTCCACCGCGATACCGATACGCTTTCGGGTGGTCGCAAGCAGCTGCTGTCGTTGGCCGCCGTGTTGGCGCTCCGCCCGCGCGTGCTGCTGCTCGATGAGCCCACGTCTCAGCTCGACCCCGTTGCCGAGAAGAGTTTTCTGCATGCGCTGTTTCGCGTGAATCGCGAGCTGGGCTGCACGGTTGTTGTGGCGACGCATCAGCCGCGCCCAATGCTCGAATACGCGACGTGTGCGTACCGGATTGAGGACGGTCGCGTGCGCGAGGTGGCGGATATGGCTTCTTTGGGACGCCGAGAATCGCTGTTGTCCGATGACATGTTGGGGTGGGGTGCCATCCGATGTGCAAATAAAGGAGTATTCAGCAGGCGTGAGGACAATTTGGGCTCTCTGGAGCCGCCCGGGGACGTATCGAGCGCGAAAAAAAGTTCGGAATTGGACAAATCGTCTGAATTTGTGGCGCAAACGTCGCTCGAGAACGGCTCGGAAGCCTTCCCGCGCACGGATGGAAGCAGAATACTCCAAAAAATGCACGCTGGGTCGGCTACCACCCTGGCAGGGAGCTGGTTTCGCTACGATCGCGCGGGCGGTTGGGTGCTGCGCGGGCTCGATGCGTCGTTTTCGGCTGGCGCGGTGCATGCGGTTGCGGGCGGTAACGGCTGCGGCAAGTCGACAATGCTTTCGGTGCTGGCGAAGACCGCCAAGCTGCAGCGCGGCCGCATGGTGCGCGGGGCGGCCTCGGCGGCGCTGCTGCCTCAGAATCCCAAAGCATTGCTGGTTGCCGAGACGGTTCGCGATGAGCTGATAGAATGGGCTTCGACCTGCGGATATGACGAGAACTTGGCGCGGGAGCGTGCGGCGCAACTGGGATTGGACGGCCTGGAGACGCGCCACCCCTACGACCTCTCGGGCGGACAGCGCCAGCTGCTCGCACTGGCAAAGCTGCTGCTGATCGGCCCCGAGCTGCTGCTGCTTGACGAGCCCACGAAGGGCTTGGACCTGGAGAGCCGCCGCATCATCGCCCGCGCCCTGCGTGACCATGCGAAGGCTGGCGGCACCGTCATTATGGCCACGCACGATCTGGATTTTGCCGAGCAGGTAGCCGACGACGTCGCCATGATGTTTGACGGCGAGATTGCCTGCATGGAGTCCCCGGCCGACTTCTTTGCCGACAACGTGTTCTATAGGGCGTGATGGGATGACGGACTGTCGTTTCTCGCGCTTGCTTGCAAAACTGGAGATCCCGCTGTTGTTGGCGGTGCCGGCGGTGATGGCTGCGGCGTTGCTGTCGGGTGTTGAGCAGGCAGCATTGGCCATGCTGGTTGTGGTGGCGCTGGTGCTCGCGCTGTTCTTTGCGGGTTACGAGGCATCTCGTCCGGGTTTGCGCCAGATTATGCCCACGCTGGTTCTGGCAGCATTGGCCGCGGCGGGGCGTATCTTGTTTGGCCCCATTCCCGACTTTAAACCCGTGAGTGCCATCGCCATTATCGCCGGGGCGACACTCGGTCGTCGTAACGGCTTTATGGTCGGTGCGTTGGCGGCGCTGACCAGCAATTTCTTTTTTGGGCAGGGCATGTGGACGCCGTGGCAGATGTATGCCTGGGGGCTCGTGGGATACGTTGGCGGTGCGCTGGCGCATGCCGGCGCTTTTGATCGCGCCGATGGCACCGTGCGTATGCCGGCGCTGCTGACCTACGGCTTTGCTTCGGGTTTGCTGTACGGCGTTGTGATCAACGCCTACGACATTATCGGTTTTGTTCAACCGCTCACGTGGGCGGGTGCCATGGCACGTCTTGCCACGGCAGTGCCGTTCGATATCACACACGGCCTCGCGACCTGCGTGTTCTTGGCTGCCTTGTACAAGCCTTGGTGCCGTCGCATTAACCGTGTCGTCGTGAAATACGGGCTGTAAGGCATTTCGCGTTCCCTCACGAACTTGCGGTGGAATGGTTCTCGTTTTTGGCTATTTGCTGCCCAAACAGGAACTATTCCACCGCACCTTATAGGGGGAGAGGGGTCACATGATCTGTTTTCCTCTGTCCCCTAGAGGAATTACTTGGGGCTAGAGCTCTAGCGTGAGGGTGACGGGGCAGTGGTCGCTGCCAAAGATGTCGCCGCGGATGCCGGTGTCGCGAACGTTGGCGGCGATCGAATCGCTTACCAGAAAGTAATCGATGCGCCAGCCGGCGTTGTTCTTGCGGGCATTAAAGCGATAGCTCCACCAGCTGTAGACGCCCTCGACGTCGGGGTTTGCCGCGCGCCAGGTATCGGTAAAGCCGGCGTTGAGCAGCTCGGTAAACTTGCCGCGTTCCTCGTCCGAAAAGCCTGCGTTGCCGCGGTTGGACTTGGGGTTCTTAAGGTCGATCTCCTCATGCGCCACGTTAAAGTCGCCGCAGGTTACGACGGGTTTGCCGGTCTCGCGCTCGAGCGCGTTCAAAAAGCCGCGGTAGGCATCGTCCCAGGCCATACGCACGTCGATGCGCGCGAGCTCATTTTGTGCGTTGGGCGTATAGACGTCGACAAACCAAAACTTGTCGAACTCGAGCGCACAGACGCGGCCCTCGGTTGCGGCTTGGGCGACGAGCTCGGCCGCCTCGTTCTCGCCGGCGTAGGGTAGCAGTGCGTCGGCGTGCAGCACGCGCAGCGGTTCCTGGCGGCTAAAGACCGCAGTGCCCGAATAGCCTTTACGCTCGGCGTAGCTCCAGGTTTGGTGATAGCCGGGCAGGTCAATATCGACCTGGCCCTCCTGCAGCTTGGTCTCTTGCAACGCCAGGATATCGACGTCGAGTTCTTGCGCGATCTGGATAAAGCTCGGGTCCTTTTTGAGCACGGCGCGCAGGCCGTTTACGTTCCACGAGGCGAAAGTGTAAGTCTGAGGCATGGTGTCCTTTCGACGGGGTTGGCAGGCTTAAGATTAGCGCAACAGGGGCGGTGGTGGGCACCGCGCGTGCTGACCCAAAGGCCGCATGCTGGGACATCGCCCGACGCTGCCCGACCAACAAGGACGGAGGACTCATATGACGCAGGCAATAACGGATCCCAAGCAGGCCTCCGCCGCGCTGGCGGAGCTGTTCGGCACCCATAAGCGCGTGGTCTTCTTTGGCGGCGCTGGTGTTTCCACGGCAAGTGGCATTCCCGATTTCCGCAGCGTGGACGGCCTGTATCACCAGCAGTTTGCCTATCCGCCCGAGACCATGCTGTCGCATAGCTTTTACGAGGCGCATCCTGCGGAGTTCTTCGACTTTTACCGCACCAAGATGATCGCGCTCAACGCTAAACCCAACCGCTGCCACACCAAGCTGGCCGAGCTGGAGCGCGCCGGCAAGCTCGACGCCGTGGTGACGCAAAATATCGACGGCCTGCATCAGATGGCCGGCTCACAGCGAGTGTTTGAGCTGCACGGATCGGTCCATCGCAACATTTGCCAGTCGTGCGGCGCGGTCTATAGCGCCGAGTGGATTTGCTCGCGCGAGCACGAGGATGCCGCGGGCGTGCCTGCGTGCCCCGCGTGCGGTGGCCGCATCAAGCCCGATGTAGTGCTCTACGAAGAGCCGCTCGATGAGCATGTGTTGACCGGTGCCGTTGCCGCCATCGCCGCGGCCGATGCCCTCATTGTGGGTGGGACCTCGCTCGTGGTGTATCCGGCGGCGGGCCTTACGCGTTACTTTACCGGCGATACGCTGGCCATATGCAACCTTGCTCCCACCGATCAGGATGCAAATGCCGACCTGCTGATTTCTTGCGACATCGCGGCCGCGTTTGCGTTCTAGCCCGCGCGCGCGGATACAATAGAAAGACTGAGTGCAAAGCGACCCCGCCGCCAGCTCCCCAAGCTCGGCGGCGTGGGCATTTTAGGAGGATGTTCATGGCGAACGACAGCAAGACATGGCGGTGCGGAAAGTATGAGCTCAGCTTTGACCGTCCGCGCATCATGGGCGTCCTCAACGTGACGCCCGATTCGTTTAGCGACGGCGGGGAGCACTTCGACCCCGATGCCGCCATCGAGTACGGCCTGGCGATGCTCGATGCCGGCGCCGACATCATCGACGTGGGCGGTGAGTCCACGCGCCCTGGTTTTACCCCGGTCAACCCCGACGAGGAAGCTCGCCGCGTGCTGCCCGTGGTGCGCGCGCTGGCCAAGGAGGGCGCCATCGTCTCGATCGACACGCGTCATGTGGCGGTTGCCAAGGCGGCCGTGCGCTGCGGCGCCTCGATCGTCAACGACGTGACGGGCTTCACCGATCCCAAGATGGTCGAGTTTGTTAAGACGAGTACCTGCGGCGTCATCGTGATGCATGCCGGCGAGGTCGCCGCGCCCACCCGCACGCACGCAACGGTGCAGCTCGATACCTCGGCAGCGGCGTTTGTTGCCGAGAAGGCGCGCGAGGCGGCTGCCGAGGCCGCGCGTGAGGCCGAGAAGCCGGCTCGCCGCCGTCGCGGCAAGCTGCTGGGCGATCCTAAGCCGGAGACCAAGCTTCCGGGCGGCGTGGTGCAGCCCTCGTTGCCGTTTGGCGAACCGGAGCCCACGTCCGAGCCTGCAAGCGAGCAGGAGACGCCGGCCGCCGAGCAGGCTGCTGCAGCCGAGACCGTCGCGCTCGCGCCCGAGGCCGCGCCCGCAGCCACCGAGGCCGCATCGGAGCCCAATGACCGCCTGGCCGCCATGATGCGCCGCAGCGCCCGCCGCGAGGAAGCCTACGTGCCCACCTCGCAGCTCCGCCGCTTCACCCTGCCCGATTCGGCGCCCATCATGCGCCGCGTCATGGGCTTTCTGTCCGACCAGGCCCGCACGCTCATCCATGCCGGCGTGTCGCGCGACCGCATCTGCATTGATCCTGGCCCGGGCTTTGGTAAGTCGGCTAACGAGGACATCGTCATCCAGCGCGAGACTGCCAAGATGGCGTCACTGGGCTATCCGCCGTCTCGGGCGTGACCGAGGCCGCCGAGCGCGATGCCGCTACGTTTGGCGTGTGCCTGGGCGCCATCCAGGCCGGTGCCAACATCGTGCGCGTGCACGACGCCGCGGGTTTTGCGCAGTTCCTGAACGGTTACTGGGCGGTTGCCAAGCCGCAGCCGCGCCGCGCGTTTGTGGCTGTGGGCTCCAACCTGGGGCATCGCTGCGACAACATCCGCGCTGCACGCGAGATGATCGCCGAGATTCCACTCACCTGCGTGTCCAACTCCTCCAAGATTTACGAGAGCGAGCCGGCCTACGAGACGCGCCAGGACGCGTTTGCCAACGCCGTCATCGAGATCAAGACCGAGCTGGCGCCGCTGGTGCTGCTCGATGAACTCATGAAGATCGAGGCTGAGCTGGGGCGCGACCGCTCCAAAAAGGCCAAGGCCAACGGTCCGCGCACCATCGACCTGGACCTGCTCTGGATGGACGGCGAGACCCACGGCGGCAAAAAGCTGCGCCTGCCGCATCCGCTGATCGGCGAGCGCGATTTTGTGCTGGTGCCGCTCGAGGACTTGATGCACGACCCGGCGCGGTTCTTCCGCTACAACGGCGTCGAGGTCAAGGAGCCCGAGGACCGCGTGGGCCATATCGTGGGCGAATTGGGGCGTATGTAGATGATCGAGATGAACGCTGTTGCCGCCGGTACCGAGCTTGACGCCGCGCGCGACGCGGGCCGCGAGGGTGTGTCCGCGGGCTGGTGCGCTTGGAGCGCGGGCGAGGCGTCGTTGACGTTTTCGCTGGTCGTGCGTCCGGATGTGAACATGCATGCCTTCCACGGCCTGCCGTTTGTGGCTGCGATGGGCATGATGGACGCGCTCGTGGGCACGGCTTCGACGCCGGGGTTGGGCCTTGCCGGTAAGGTGGGTATCCAGTGGCCGAGCGATATCGTGTGCGGTGCGCCTGCGTTTGAGACGTCGCTCGCGCGTGTTGCCGTGAACGGCGGTGCCGGTGCTGCGGGCATGTTCGGTGCCGTGACGGTGGATATTGAGCGTTCGGCGCTGGGCGAGCTTGGTGTGGACGTGGCTGACGAAGCGCTGGTCGAGGAGTTGGCCGCCGCCGTGCTGACCCGTGTGGACACCTGGGCGGTTGTTGCCAACACGCCGCAGGGCGCTGCCGGTCCGCTGGCCCCCGTGTTGGGCGAGTACTTCGACATGGTGCCGCTGCTGGGCCGCCAAGTTGCGGCGGTGTCGCCCAACGGCTTGCCGCTTGCGGTCGGTGTGTTTGCGGGCCTGGACATCTGGGGTCGCGCGACCATTAAGACCGATGCCGGCGAGCAGGAGTTTCCGCCCGAGGCCGTGCGCATTCGCGGGCTGTAGCGCGGGGCGTTCGCGCCCAAAGATAGACATGACAACAAGACCCTCCTCGGCCTGTGCCGGGGAGGGTTTCGCCTATCTGGGGAATGGGTTGCCAGCGCCCTATTCCTCAAAACTGAAAAATTTTCGTTTTTGAGGAATAGGATTAAGGCAGCTCGGTCTTTCGCGAGGTATATTCGCTATAGAGCCTATTCCTCAAAACTGAAAATTTTTCAATTTTGAGGAATAGCGATAAAAGACCGCGAGGAGGCCCCAATGAAACTCATCAATAGAACGTCATATATGGACACGTTGACGAGCCTTATTGGCGTGCCGGACATCAAGGTCATCACGGGCATCCGTCGTAGCGGTAAATCAAAATTGCTCGAGGCCCTCCGCGATTACGTGGAGGCAAATCTGTCCAATTTGAATGTCATCCATATCAACTACAACCTCGATGAGTTCGAGAATCTGCTCGAGTATCACGCGCTGCTCGCCTATGTAAAAGAGCATCGAGTGTCCGGCAAACAAAACTTTCTGCTTATCGATGAAGTTCAGATGTGCGACGGTTTTGAGCGTGCGATCAACAGCCTCCACGCATCCGAGCAGTACGACATATTCATTACCGGATCGAATGCCTTTTTGCTGTCGAGCGATCTGTCGACGCTCTTTACGGGGCGTACGTTTGAGATCGAGGTTTTCCCATTCTCCCTGGTGCACCGTCAGGATACGCTGGAAAACGGCGACCTGGGCGTGCTGATCTATGGCGACGAGGGCGAGGTCGACCGCGACTTCGATGAGTACGCGAGAACCGGCGGTATGTCCGGCTCCTACCCTTATCCACTGCAGGAGCAGCGTTATCAATATCTCTCCAATGTCTTCAAAACGCTCATCGTGAGTGATATCGTGCATCGGAATAACGTGAGATACGAATCGGCGCTGCTGCGCATTGCCGATTACATGATGGACAACGTATCCAACATAACGTCGGCACGTAACATTACGGATATTTTGAACGCGGATGGGCTAAAGATAACGAACAAGACGGTCGGCACGTACATGGGGTACCTGTGCGATGCGTTTGCCTTCTATAAAGTTCGTCGGTACGACATCCGCGGCAAAAAATACCTTAAGAGCGGCGAGAAGTATTACCTGGCAGACCACGCGTTCAAATACGCGCTGCTCGGTACACGTGATATGGATTGGGGACGCGTATACGAGAACATGGTGGCAATCGAGCTGCTGCGCCGCGGATACGAGGTATACGTCGGCGTGCTCTATAAAAAGGAAATAGACTTTGTAGCAACCAAGCGAACCGCGAAGCTCTCCATTCAGGTGAGCGACGACATCAGCTCGGATAAGACATTTGAACGCGAGATTTCACCACTGCTGAGCATTGGCGACGCGTACCCCAAGATGATTCTCGCCCGCACGCATCACGAGGCCACGGACCGCAATGGGGTGCAGATCGTGGACCTGGCGAGGTGGCTGTGCGACGAGGCCTAGCAGAAAGCCCTATTCCTCAAAACTGAAAATCTTTCGATTTTGAGGAATAGGGCCGATGCGTTGCCTAGTTCGCCGCTCGCGCTCGTGCTCGACTTAAGCCCCTGTCCTATCCCAGCTCCTGCATGCGGCGGTAGATTTCGCAGATACCCTTGATGGTGAGCTGTCCGTCGACCACGTCGAAGGCATCGGTCGAATCGGCGACGATGCTGGCGAGACCGCCCGTGGCGATAACGGTGGCATCCTCGCGGCCCAGCTCGCGCTTCATGCGCGCGACCAGGCCCTCAGCCATGGCGGCGGCGCCCGTTACGGCGCCCACCTTGATGCACTCCTCGGTATCGCGGCCGATGGCGTGCTCGGGCGCCTCGAGCGGCACGCTGGCGAGCTTGGCGGCACGGGCGGCAAGCGCGTCCATGGAGATGCGGATGCCCGGCGCGATCGCTCCGCCAATGTAATAACCGTCCTCATCGATGACGTCGATATTGGTCGCGGTGCCAAAGTCCACCACGATTGCCGGCGCGCCGTAGAAAGTCTCGGCCGCAACGGCGTTGGCGACGCGATCGGCACCTACGGCCTGGGGGCGCGCCGCGCGCAGCTTGGTCACCGCGGCCGTCTGCGGCCCGATGACGATGGCGTCCGCGGCAATGCGGTCGGCCACGGCGTGCCACTCGCGCGAGAGCTGCGGCACCACGCCCGCAAAGGCGATTGCGTCGACCGCATCGAGCGAAAGGCCGTACATCTTAAAGAAACCCATCAGGCGCACGTGGATCTCGTCGGCGGTATAGGAGCGGTCGGTGGGCATACGCCACGACTGCACCAGCTCGTCTCCGTCAAACAGGCCCATGGCCGTCTGCGTGTTTCCCATATCGATAGCGAGCAGCATGTCTACTCCCAGTGTTGGCATAAAAGGACGCGCACCATTGTATACGCGCCGCCGACGGCGCTCGGCTGCGATTCGTTTACGGTGATAGGGGCTGAGGGGTTTTAAATATGAAGGAATTATGCTCTACGAGATTTTCCTTGCCGCTTACCGAACTCCCGCGTAATATTCTTTCTTGCGCACATGAAGCGCCCAGACATTGCGGGGTGGAGCAGTCTGGTAGCTCGCCGGGCTCATAACCCGGAGGTCGTAGGTTCAAATCCTGCCCCCGCGACCAAGAACTTGCAGCTCGTCGGCCTAGCCGGCGAGCTTTTTTGTTCAAGACTTTAGTCCGCTGGCCGCGCAGCGGCCAGCTTTAAACCACCCGCTACGCGGGTGGAGACAAACGGCTTTA
>USMR01000018.1 GCA_900555815.1 uncultured Collinsella sp. | reverse complement strand
CGGCGATGGAAATGGGCAGGAGACGATTTCCGTCTACGGCATCTCGCCCGATTCGCGCTATTGGAAAGACCTCAACGTTGGCGATGGGCGCGTCGTCTTTGGCAGCGGCCTGCTCGACAAGTTTGGCTGGAGCGAGGGCCAGAAGGTCACGCTCATCGACAAGTACGAGGGGGAGCTTTATTCCCTTGAGTACGCGGGCAAGGACTGTGCCTGGGGCTCCAAGTCGGACATGAATATCTATATGAGCATCGATGACTTTAACGAGCTCTTTGGCAACGATGCGGCCTACTTCAACGGCTATGTGAGCGACGAGAAGCTCGACCTCGACGCGCGCTACTTTGCCGGCGACACCACGCCCGACGATATGCGTGCCGTGGGCGACCAGTTCATCGGCATGATGAGCAAAATGATCGGCATGATGGTCGGGCTCGCGGTGTTCATCTTCCTGCTGTTTATGTACCTGCTGACCAAGGCTGTGATCGACCACAGCGCCCGTTCGATCAGCTACATGAAAGTCTTTGGCTATCGCGATGGCGAGATCTCGCATCTGTACATCCGTTCGATCACGCTGTGCGTGGCGGCGTCGCTCGTGCTGAGCCTGCCGATCATTATTGGCTCGCTCACGGCCATCTTCCGTTCGATGCTGCTCGCCTACAACGGCAATATCGAGATCTACGTGCCCGCTTGGTCCATGGCGGCGTGCGTGGGCATTGGCTTTGCGACCTACCTGGTCGTGGCGCTGCTGCACATGCGTTCCATCAAACGTGTGGGCCTGGCCGAGGCGCTCAAAGTCCAAGAGTAGTCGTTTAAGAACATCCCCAATGACTAGGTGCCGTACTTGACTTTAACTCTGCTTTAACTGGTACCATCCTCTATGTCTGTAACGCCATATAGACCGAGGGGATAGATCTATGACCGCAACTGCACCCGCAGCACCCGCTAAGGTGTACTTCACCAACCTGCGCACGCATGCTCGCGAGAGCCAGCTCGACAAGCTCAAGCGCCTCATCCGTCACGCCGGTATCGAGCAGATCGACTTTGAGAACAAGTTCGTCGCCATCAAGATTCACTTTGGCGAGCTGGGCAACCTGAGCTTTTTGCGCCCCAACTACGCCCGCGCCGTCGCGGATGTCGTCAAGGAGCTGGGCGGCAAGCCCTTCCTCACCGACTGCAATACGCTCTATGTCGGTAGCCGCAAAAACGCGCTCGAGCACATCGATACCGCCTACCAGAACGGCTTTACCCCGTATGCTACGGGTTGCCAGATCATCATTGCCGACGGCCTCAAGGGCACCGACGAGGCGCTCGTCCCGGTCGAGGGCGGCGAGTACGTGCACGAGGCCAAGATCGGTCAGGCGCTCATGGATGCCGATATCGTGATCAGCCTCACCCACTTTAAGGGCCATGAGCAGGCCGGTTTTGGCGGCGCCATGAAGAACCTGGGCATGGGAGGCGGCAGCCGTGCCGGCAAGATGGAGCAGCATGCCGCCGGCAAGCCGAACGTCGCGACCGAGCACTGCGTTGGCTGCCATGCCTGCGAAAAGATCTGCGCGCACAACGCTATCTCGTTCGACGGCACCCGCGAGCGCGAGCTTGCCAGCGGCGCTACTCGCACGGTGCACGTGGCTGCCATCGACCACGATCGCTGCGTGGGCTGCGGACGCTGCATTGCGGCATGCAACCAGGACTGCATCAAGCCCGGTTATGAGGCCGCGGCCGACGTGCTCAACTGCAAGATCGCCGAGTATACGAAGGCCGTCGTCGACGGCCGCCCGAGCTTCCACATCTCGCTTGCCATGGACATCAGTCCCAACTGCGACTGCCATCCCGAAAACGATACGCCTATCGTCAACGACATCGGCATGTTCGCGAGCTTCGACCCGGTCGCCATCGACCAGGCCTGCGCCGACGCCGTCATGGCGTCTGAGCCGCTGCCCAACACCGAGCTCACCGATAGCGCGGCCAAGATGGAGCACAACCACGAGCATCTGGAGGGCGAGCAGGCCAAGGATCCCTTCTGCATCACGCATCCCGACACCGACTGGCGCGTGTGCATCGCGCACGCCGAGAAGATCGGCCTGGGCACGAGCAAGTACGAGCTCATCGAGGTCAAGTAGCACCTAGCTATTAGACAAAACAAGCGCCTTTGTAGCACAACTGTTAGCAAAAGCCGCCCGTGAGCACAGTGCCCACGGGCGGCTTTTCGGAAGTGCTAGGGGGTCAGATAGGCCAGTAAACCGTACTATTTGCCTAAAAATACTCGTCGAGGAAGTCGTCGACCGTGTTCCAGTAGAGTTCGGGGTCGACCTGCGCGCTCTTGGCGTGGGTGGCGCCATGGACGGTGAGCTTTTGCTTGACCTTGCTGGCGCACGCGTCGTAGTTTTGGTCGAGCATGCTGTACGGCACAAAGGTGTCTTGGTCACCGTGGATAAACAGCATGGGAACCGTCGCGCGCTTGAGCTGTTCCACGCTGCTCGCCTTATGAAAGTCGTAGCCCGCGCGCACGTTGCACACCAAGTTTGCTACATCGAGCAAGGGAAAGCTGGGCAGGCCGAACACGTCCTTGAGCTGCAGAGAAAACTCGTCCCAAACACTCGTATAACCGCAGTCCTCGATAATGCATTTCACGTTTGCGGGCAGAGGTTCCCCCGCGACGTTCATGGCGGTCGCCGCGCCCATGGATTCGCCAAAGACCAGGATGCGCGCCTTGGGGTCAGCCTGAACGATTCGCTCGATCCATGCGACGATGTCGAGGCGCTCGGGCCAGCCCATGCCGATATAGTCGCCGCCGGAGCGCTCGTGGGCGCGGGCGGCGGGTGCGAGTACGTTCATGCCACGGTCGTGGAAGCGTTTGGCGTATCGGGCCATACCGATGGGCTCGTTGGTATATCCATGCAGGCAGACGGCGTAGTCGTGCGTGCTCTCCGACGCAGCAAAATACCAGGCGGAAAGCTCGGTCACGTCGTCCGCGCTGACGAAGCTGCTCTTGCGGTTCTCTTTAAACCATGCCCGCGCCTCGGTATCCTCGGCATCCGGCTGCTCACCTTCTTTGTCGTTCTTGCTATCCTGCATCATCTTCATGGTGTATGGCGCGCGGGGATTCAGCGCGAAGTCAAACAGAAAGTTGCCGGCAAATCCGAGCAGCGCAACGACAACCACCAGTGCAACGATGCCGGCTATCTTGAGCTTTCGATGGGAACGTGCGTTTTGAGCCATGCGGTATTCTCCTATAAGATGTTAATACATCAACATTTAATGCAAGCGCATTATGGACGTTCGCCGTTGATGCGTCAACAGGCAAAGAATGGGTAAACAAAGGGTCACGTATGGTGCAAATTTCGCACGTACCTAGACGCTTTGATATAGTGTTGAGAACTCTTTACGTTGGAGGATGTAACCGGCATGTCCGATTCGAGCGACAGTTCTAAGCCGCGACCCAAGACCGCGGCCGTTCCACACTACACGGTGGGTGAGGAGATCATGAACTCCGTCACCCATGGTGTCGGCTGCCTGCTGGGTATCGCGGGCCTGGTGCTCCTGATCGTATTCGCTGCCCTGCGCGGCGGAGGCCCGGCCCACATGGCCGCGGCGATTGTCTATGGCGTCAGCATTATCCTCGAATACCTAGCCTCCACGCTCTACCACGCGATTCAGCCCGCGCGCGCCAAGCGCGTGTTTCGCATCATCGACCACAGCTGCATCTACCTGCTCATAGCCGGCAGCTATACGCCGTTTTGCCTCATCACGCTCGCAAACGACGGCGGCGCTGTGCTGTTCTTTGCCGTATGGGCCATCGCCATCATCGGCATCGCCCTCGAGTGCTTCCTACGCGAGCGCCAGCCGCATTGGGTAAGCGGCCTGGTCTATCTGCTGATGGGCTGGCTCGTTGTCTTTAAGCTGCCCGAACTTGTGGCGCTGCTCAACCCCGTGGCACTTGCCCTGCTCGCCGTCGGCGGCGTGTGCTACACCGCGGGCGTGCCGTTCTATATCGCCAAAAACGTGCGCTATCTTCACAGCGTGTTTCACCTGTGGGTACTCGCCGGCAGCATCTTCCAGTTCATGGCGGTGATCCTCTTCGTAATCTAGCGACCATGCCTGCGCGCCCGCGTTCTCGTTTGGGCGCCGGTGCAATTGCCGTATCCGCCATCAACGTTTTAACCTGACGTCCCGAATCTTGGAGGTTCGAGAAACTCCCGATGGACATAACCATCTCCCTTATCACCACCCTCGTTTTGACCCTCATCAACGGCTACTTCTCTATGTCCGAGATGGCGCTCACCACGGCCAAGCGCGCCGTGTTGGAGCACGAGGCCGAGGAAGGCGACAAGCGCGCCGAGCGTGCCATTAAGCTGGCTGCCGACTCCGACCAGCTGCTCGCCACCATCCAGGTCGCCATCACGCTCGTGGGCTTCGCCTCGTCCGCCGTCGCCTCGACGAGTCTGTCCGACCCGCTCGCCACGTGGCTCATGAGCTTTGGCATCGCGCCGCTCTCCGCCATCGCGCGCGGCCTGGCGCCGGTCATCATCACCGTCGCGGTCGCCTTCGTGTCCATCGTGATCGGCGAGCTTGTGCCCAAGCGCATCGGCCTGGCCAACGCCGAAGGCGTGTCCAAGCAGGTCGTGGGGCCGTTGTCGTTTTTCCAAAAGATCGCTCGTCCGCTCGTGTGGCTGACCGGCGCTTGCTCCGATGGCCTGGCCCGCATCCTGCGCATCAAGAGTGCCGACGACCGTCAGAACGTCTCGGAAGAAGAGATCAAGTACATGGTCTCGGAGCAGGACGACCTGCTCGACGAGGAAAAGCGCATGATCCACGAGATCTTCGACCTGGGCGACACCGTTGCCCGCGAGGTCATGGTGCCGCGCGTGGACACCACCATGTGCGAGGACGACGAGACGGTCGCCGACGTGCTGTCCACCATGCGCCAGACCGGCTTCAGCCGCATCCCCGTCTATCACGAGGATCCCGACAACGTCGCCGGCATTGCGCATATCAAGGACCTGATCCAACCCGCGCTCGACGGCAAGGGTGACCAGCCCATCGCCGGCTTTTTGCGCGACGCCACCTTTGTGCCCGACACCAAGGACATCCTGCCGCTACTGTCCGAGATGCAGACCTCGCACGACCAGATCGTGGTGGTCGTGGACGAGTACGGCGGCACGGCCGGCATTATCACCATCGAGGATATCGTCGAGGAGATCGTCGGCGAGATCGAGGACGAGTTCGACCCCGACAACAAGTATCTCACGCGCCTTTCGCGCCGCGAGTGGCTCGTTGATGGGCGTTTTTCGTGCGATGACGCGATTGAGCTTGGTTGGCCGCTCGAGGAAAGCGATGATTATGAGACCATCGCCGGCTGGATCTTGGAGCTTTGTGACTCGGTGCCCGACATCGGAGAGGTGTTTGAGGTCGCGGGGTACAAGTTTAAAGTGCAGTCGATGCGTGGCCAGCGCATCTCGCTCATTCGCGTGATCGCTCCGGCCGAAACCGATAAGAAGGATTCCGAGTCTTCGGTAGACGAGCCGACGACGTCGGGTGCGGGTTCCGCGAATCCGCACGACGGCGACGAGTAGGACAAGGAAGAGTAGGGGAGAGTTATGGCAGGCCTGTTCAACATCCTTAAGGTCACCGTCAGCGAGGACAAGATCTGCGCGCACGTGCTGGTGAACCCCGGCATGCCGCTCATGACCTCGGAGGATATCGAGGCTACGGCGCGCGTGTATTACCTGGTGCCGGCGATTGCCAAGCACCTGTGCCTGGGCGATTCTGGCCGCGAGTTCCAGGACTGCATGGGCCAGACCGAGCTTTGCCATCTGCTGGAGCATGTGACGGTCGAGCTCATGAACGAGACCGGGCTTGCCGGCAGCATCTCGTGCGGCCGCACGCGCGTAGGCGAGCACGACGAGCGCGTCTTTGAGGTTGAGCTTTCGTGCCCCGACGACGCGCTGGCCATCGGTGCGCTGTCTTCGGCCACCTTTATGATGGACTGGGCGTACCTGCACGCCGACCAGCCTGCCCCCGACGTGGAAGGCACGGTCGCGGGCCTGCGCAACCTGGTGCTGGGCATGCGCGCCGAGGCCGAGGGCAAGGATCCTCACGAGGCCGTCGCCGCTGCGAACGGCGAAGATGCTGTCGAGGACGAGGGCGCTGACGAGGGCGATGTGCCGGCCGACGCCGAGTCCGTTGCCGATGCGACCGCCGAGCCTGTTCCCACCGAGCCCCAGGGTGTCCCCAACTTTGACGACGAGCCCCAGGTGGCGATTGATACCGAGGGCGCGGTTGCCGAGAACCACGAGGCCTCCGCTGCCGTCTTTGGCGGTGCGGCGACGGTTCCGGCAGGGCCTGCGCATGAGGGCGGCCTGCCGCTCGTGGACGGCGCCGGCGAGGACCCGGGTGCCACGGTGGCCATGCCGGCTATGCCTCAGGAGTAGGCCTACGCGGTTATCACCATCACGTACCTGCGCCTTTGCCGTACGCAGATGAGCGGAGCGGCAAGTGATACGCTGCGGGTATAATGGACAGCATTCAAACTGTGGGCACCGACGTGCCCGCAGGAGAGGAATGATCATGGGTAAGACTTTCAGCTTTGTCTCCGGCGCACTTTTTGGTGCCGCTGCCGGCGCTATTGTCGGCGTTGCTCTGGCCCCGCGCTCGGGCGCCGAGACCCGCGCCATGGCTGCCGATATCGCCAACGACGCCTGGGACAATATGCGCGACACCTACGAGCACAGCGCCGAGGAGGCCCGTGCTGCGGTGAATGACTTTGGCCCGATGGTCGACGCCAAGACCGACGACCTGCGCGCCAAGGTCGACCTGGCCCGCGAGCGCATGGACCAGCTGCGCGAGCAGCTCAACGACGCCATTTCGGGCGGCAACGTGACGCCTGCCGCCGACGTCGTGGTCGAGAACGCCGTCGAGGCTGATACCGAGGCTGCGGAGCCCTCGACCGAGGCATAATGCGCGCCGGGGATTTTGTCGGCGCCAAGATCTATCGCAAGCCTACCGAGGACAAGCGCACCAAAAAGGACGGCACGCCGCGCAGCCCTAAAAAGCTCGGAAAGATTCACTTTCCGGTCTTTACCCCGGGCGGTACGCGCGTGGTCGGCTTTATGGTCCGCCAGTCCGATATCGCGGGCATGATCGAGCGTCCCGACCGATTCGTAGCGCTCGACGCCATTGGTGTCTACGAGGGCGCCATTGCGGTCGATGACGTCAAGGACACGTACGATGCCGCCGCCGCCAAGCGCCTCGACATCAACCTGGACGATTGCATCATCTGGGTCGGTATGGACGTGCGCACGGAATCGGGCGACGTCGTGGGCTATTGCTCGGATGTGGAGTTCAAGCCGCGTTCGGGCATCGTGCAGGCATTCTATGTGACCGCCGGTGCTGCTTCGAGTGTTTTGGTTGGTGACACGCAGGTGCCGCCGACGATGCTGCGCGGCTACGAGAACGGCGCGATGGTCGTCTCGGACGAGGTCAAGTCGCTCGGGTATTCGGGCGGCGCCGCCGCAAAGGCTGCCGAGGCAGTTGCAAGGCTGACCCGCAGCGCGGTGGAAAACGGCGTGGGCTGCATCTATAAAAAGACGGATTCTGCCCTGCGCGGCAACATCGGCGCAGAGCTTGCCGCCCTGCTCAAGGCAAGCGGCGCACGCAATTTACCCTTTCTGCCGGCCTTCCCGCAGATCGGACGCACCACCGAAAAGGGCGTCCATTACATCAAAGGCGTGCCGGTGAACGAAAGCCCCTTCGGCATCGACCCCTTCGAGCCGGTGCGCTGTGCCGAGGTGACAAAGCTGATCCATTTGCAGACTGAGATCCCCGCACAGAACCTGCGCCCCGGTGAGACGGCAGCGGACAAGACCGGCATTCTGGTGTATGACGCTGCAACCGCCGCAGATCTGGAAACCGCCGGGCGGCAGCTGTTCCAGAATGGAACACCCCCGGTGCTGGCAGGCTGTGCAGGCTTTGCCGCCTTTCTGCCGGAGCTGCTGGGGCTTTCGGACGGCAGCGTGGTCGAGCCCCCGCAGCTGGACCCCCGGCTGCTGGTGCTCTGCGGCAGCGTGAACCCCATCACCCTGCGGCAGATGGACACCGCCGAAAAGGCAGGCATTGCCCGCCTGCGGCTGACCCCCCGGCACAACCTCGAGCCCGGCTACTGGGCAAGCGCCGACGGCAAGGCTGCGCTGGCTGAAATTGAAGCCATGCTGGCAGCAAACCCCCGCTGCATTATTGAAACCAATGACGCCGGGGGCAACCAGCTTACCGCCGATTACGCCGCCGCCCGGGGCATTGACTTGGACGGCATGCGGGTGGGCATTTCCGGCAGCGTCGGGCAGATGTTCGGGGCGCTGTTCGGCAGCGAACATCTGGGTACGCTGCTGCTCACCGGCGGCGACACCCTGCTGCAATGTATGAACAGCGTGGGCGCACGGGAGCTGGAACCGGTGTGCGAACTGGAAAGCGGCATCGTGCTGGCGCGGTTCACCTATCAGGGGCGCACCCGCTACGTCATTACCAAGTCCGGCGGCTTTGGGCAGGAGGATCTGCTGGTGGAGCTGGCAGACCGCATTGCAAAGCATTGAGAACAGAAGCAGACAGCCCTTTGCGGCTGGAACAGAAGATAAATGTAACAGAAGGAGAACGACCATGACCTATGCAAAACTGCCCGGCCTGACCTGGGACGGCACCGTGTACGAGAACGAGGAGATGGGCACACTGGAAGCCCTGCTGCCCACCGGCGGCTGGCCCACCGCCCACGCACCTGCCATGGTGGAGCTGCCCAACGGTGACCTGCTCTGCTGCTGGTTCGCCGGTACTTATGAGGGCAGCGCAGATGTGCACATCATCTGCTCGGTGCTGCCGCATGACGGTACCAAGTGGCTGGAGCCGGTGAATATCTCCGGCGACCCCACCCGCAGCGAGCAGAACCCCTCGCTGTTCTACGGCCCGGACAACGCCGTGTGGGCGATGTACACCGCCCAGCTGGACCGCGTAGAGGGTAAGGACAATATGCAGTTCACCGCTGTGGTGCGCTGCCAGAAGAGCACCGACGGCGGCAAAACATGGGGCGACTACACCACCGTGTTCCCGGAGGAAGGCACCTTCTGCCGCCAGCCCATTCAGGTGCTGTCCAACGGCCGCTGGATCTTTGCCAACTGGCTGTGCACCGACTCTGCCGAGGGTCTGTCCGGCGACCCCACCGCCTTCCGCATCTCGGACGATGAGGGCAAGACTTGGCGCATGGTCATGATGCCCGGCAGCAACGGCCACGTCCACGCCAATGTCATCGAGCTGGAACCGGGGCATCTGGTGGCCTTTATGCGCAACCGCGAGGCCTACCGCATCCACCGCAGCGAGTCCTTTGACTGGGGCGAGACTTGGACGGTGCCTGCACCCACCCCGCTGCCCAATAACAACTCCAGCATCAGCGCGGTCAAGCTGCAGAGCGGCCGCATCGCCATTGCCTATAACCCCACCTGCACCCCCAACCCCGTGCCCGGCAAGGCTGCATGGCCCGGCCTGCGCTGCCCGGTGGCGGTGGCGCTTTCGGAGGACGGCGGCCTGACCTTCCCCATCATCCGCTGGATGGAGCGCGGCGAGGGCTACATGGGCGATGAGAACAAGACCAACAACAAGCAGTACGAGTACCCCTACCTGATGCAGGGACGGGACGGCATGCTGCATCTGGCCTACGCTGCCCGCACCCGGCAGGGCATCAAGTATGTCCGCTTCTCGGAGCAGGACGTGCTGGGCGCAAAGCGGGAGACCGTGGGTCTGTATAACCCCACCGCAGCGCAGAGCCGCTGAAAAAGCTTTTCGAGAGTTTCATCCTTTTTATAGATCAGAACATCATTCAGGAGGTTGATCAGTATGCTGACCCAGTACAATCTTAAAATGCCGCACGCAGTTTACGGCGGCGAGAACGCTATGGACAATATCACCGCCATCATCAAGGCGCGCGGCGCAAAAAAGGTAGCCATGTTCACCGATAAGGGCATTGAGGGCGCAGGCCTGTTTGCTCTGCCGGAAGAGGCCGACAAGGCCTCCGGCGCAGAGTACTATGAGC
>USMR01000017.1 GCA_900555815.1 uncultured Collinsella sp. | reverse complement strand
ATACCCTAAGAGCAAACCACCCTTTTTAAGGGTGGTTCTGATTTGAGGCTTTGCCCGGCCAGCTCTTTTTGATTTAAAATACCTGCTCAGTTGTGATTTTGGGTGCTGGGAGGTGTTTGTGGCTAAGGCTAAGGCTAAGGCGAAGAAAAAGACGACGGGGGCGCGGGCTAAGCGCGATCGTCGTCGGAAGCTTGCGACCGAGGCCCCCGCGTCTGCCGAGGAGCTGCTGGCAAGCGTGCCGGGACTCGACGCACTGCAGGACGTTCCGGCGTTTGATGACCTGCCGGTCGATGAAGCCCAGCAGACTGCCTTTGACGATTTTTGCGCACATGCCGAGGAACCCGAGCAGATGCAGCTTGGCGCCGTGGTGCGCTTGGATCGCGGGTTTCCACTGGTGGCGACTGCCGATGACACGTTTCGTGCCGAGCATGCCGTGGGGTTTGCCAAGTCGCGCGGCGAGGACGAGGTCCTGCTGCCCGCTGTGGGCGATCGTGTGGCGGTGCGCCGCGATCCCGGGCACGATATGGGTGTGATTGAGTGCGTGCTGCCGCGCCGTACGAGCTTTGAGCGTTGGCGCGGCCGTGCCCGCGGGGAGCGTCAGGTGCTCTGCTCCAACGTGGATAGCGTGCTAATCGTGCAGGCGCTCGGTGCCGGCGAGGTGCTGCTCGACCGCGTGGCGCGCTCGCTGGTGTTGGCGCTCGACTGCGATGCCGAGCCGGTGGTGGTGCTCACCAAAGCTGACCGCTGCGATGCCGAGGAGCTCGAGCGCGATCTGGACCGCGTGCGCCGCCTGGTGGGTCCGGACGTGCGCGTGATCGTGACGTCCTCTGCCGAGGGGCGCGGCCTGGACGAGGTTCGTTCCTGCGTGCCTGCCGGGAGCTGCGCCATGATTCTGGGCGAGTCGGGTGCCGGCAAGTCGACGCTGCTCAATGCGCTGCTGGGCCACGATACGTTGGCGACTGGCGGTGTGCGCGAACGCGACGACCAGGGTCGCCACACTACGGTCGCGCGCGTGATGGTGGCACTGCCGGGCGACGCCGGCGTGATCGCCGATGCCCCGGGCCTGCGCAGCCTACCGCTCGTGGGTCACGAGCGGGGTCTGGCGCGCGCCTTCCCCGAGATTGTCGAGGCATCGCGCGCGTGCCGATTTGGCGATTGCACGCATACCCATGAGCCGGGTTGCGCCGTTCGCGAGGCCGAGGACGCCGGGCAGATCGACAGCCTGCGTCTGGAAACGTTCCAAAACCTGGCGTCATCCATGCGCGTGAGCGCCCAAATGCTCGATCCCGATGTCCATCTGTAATTGATTTTTCCTATGACAGCCGTCTCCCAACTGTTCGGGAGACGGCTTTTTTGCTGCGGAAAAGCCTTGAAGCATGCAGTTTGCTGACGTGCTGACCAAAACCTTGCCACGAGCTTGACGGGCTGGTCAGCTTTTGGTCAGCGATTGGTTTGACATCGAAAACCGAGATCGCGATTGCGCCGCTTTGCACTCTGACCACCCAGACAATGGTGGTACGGGCATTCGCCCGGCACTGCCATGAGAGGAGCGGCCGTGAACAAGAGCAAGCGCATCGCCATCAGTCTGGTCGCGGGCGTGCTCGCTGCGCTGCTCTGCATGGTTTACGGCTCGTCGATCCGCTCGCAAGCCGAACAGGTCCAGGCTGAGACCTTGGCCAAGTACGGTGGCGATCGCGTCGAGGTATGCGTCGCGGCGCGCGATATCGATGTGGGCGAGACCCTCGATGAGACCAATGTCATAACCCAGGAATG
Organism: uncultured Collinsella sp.; assembly: GCA_900555815.1. Lineage (GTDB taxonomy): Bacteria > Actinomycetota > Coriobacteriia > Coriobacteriales > Coriobacteriaceae > Collinsella. Next base: position 8,576 of record USMR01000017.1, on the reverse strand, counting down.
GCTGACGAGCCTGTTGCCGCGTGACGCGGCGACCGAGCTGCGCCAGGTGCGCGGCGACGTGACGACTTCGCGTATTCCCAAAAACGCCGTGATCTGCAATGTCTACACCAAGGCCGAGAGTCACAAGCTCGAGGTGCCTAAGGGCAAGGTCGCCGTTTCGGTGGCGGTCGATGCCGAGCACTCGGTCGGCGGTGCCACGGGCGTGGGCAGCTACGTGGATGTGTATGTGCAAAAAGACGGCGTAACCGATCGGTTGTGCGGCGCGTACGTGATCGATACCAGTGAAGATTCCGGTGCCACGCGCGAGGGCAAGATCGAATGGGTGACGCTGGCGGCTGACCCCGAAGACGTCAAGGAACTGCTGGGGGCATCGGGCAAGGGAACGGTCAGCTTGACGATTCCCGCCACGGCGCGCGGCAAAAAGAGCGGAGGCGACGAGTGATGAAGGCGATCTGGCTTGCGTGCTGCGAGTGCGGCGATTACGGGCTGTTGCAGCGGGAAGTCGAGGGCCGTGGCGCGGGTGCACAGGTGCTTCGCGTGGGTGACCTGGACGGGCTGGTTTCCATGGCGCGGGCGTTTCCGTCGCGCCGCGGAGCTGCCATCATCGCAGCGTCTCTGTTTGATACCGAAGATGTGCGCAAGACTGTTGCGCGCCTGACGGCCGAAGGCCGCGTGAGTCGCGTGGTCGTGTTGATAGAAGCGCTCGATCCGTCGGATATCGAAGGGCTGTTTCGCGCGGGGGCGACCGAGGTCATCGCTGCGCACAGTATATGCGGCAACGGGCGAGCGGGCGAGGGAGCGGTTGATTCCGATCGGCGCATGACGATTGAGCCCGATGCTTTTGTTGATAGGGAACCCGGGGCGCCTCGCGCTACAAGAGGCCCGCGTGTTGATGATTATGGAAAAGCGGAAGCCGAGCATGGTCGGCGCCCCCGGAACCCCCTTGTATACGATGACGCTGGAGGGCCGGCGCAGCATGCTGGCGACTCCCCGGCTGTAGCTATGGGATACGTGCATTGCGTGAAGCTGGCGGATGAACTCTCCGCAGTTGAGGGCTTTGCCGGGTGCGGCGAGTTGTCGCTGATGCGGCGTGAACAGATTGCACAGAACGAGCCTGCCTCGCAGACCGAACAAGCCGCCATGCCGGCTTGGACGCAGCGTGTGGTTGCGGCAGGGGAGACGGGGACGCTGTCACCGACGCCTCCGATGCCGCCGGCAGACGCTGCCGCTCCGCAGCATCGAGCTCCGGTCATCTGCGCCATTTCGGGTTCGGGCGGTTGCGGCAAGTCGACGATCGTTGCCACCATGGCACACGCATCGTCGCTGTTGGGCTTGCGTGCCGCCGTGCTCGACCTGGACCTGATGTTTGGAAACCTTTACGACTTGTTAGGCGTCGATGCTCCGCGCGATATGGCGGCACTTATCGAGCCGTCGGCGGCGGGCGCGCTCACCGAGCCGGATATCGTAGCCACATCGATGCGCGTGGCGCCGGGCGTTACGCTCTGGGGTCCCGTCGCGGCGCCCGAGCAAGCCGAGCTCATGGCACGTCCGGTGGAGCTACTGCTTGATGTTCTGCGTCGCGAATCCGACGTGGTCTTTATCGATACCTCGGTCTTTTGGGGCGACGCCGTGGCGGCTGCGGTGGCGGCGAGCGACCGTTGCCTGGTCGTTGGCGATGCTGCGGTGTCGTCCGCGACATCGGCGTCGCGCGTCATTGAGCTGACAAGTCGAGTAGGTGTGCCGCGCACGCGCATGAGCGCTGTATTCAACCGGTTTGGCGCGCGCGGGGCAGACGAGGACGTCGCCATGCGCTTTGAGATTGCCTGTGCGTTGAGCTCCAAGATTCGTATCGCCGATGGCGGGCAGGATCTCGCCGCGCTCATGGCGTTTGGGCGCGCTGACGAGGCAGTGGGGCAGACCAGCGCTTTTGCGACCAGCGTGCGCGAGGCCACGCGCGAGATGCTCGTGGAACTGGGGTGCGCCGTCGGCCCTTGGAGCGATATGGTCGCCGACCGTGCAACGCGCACCGAACGCCCGCGTATCCGCCTTCCCTGGTCGCGCGAGGGTGATCAGCGATGAGCCTGCAAACGAGGATTAAGGCTGCCGGCGCTGCAGCGGCGGCAGCGCCTGTAGATGCGGGGCGTCGCCGCGCGGTGAAACGACGCACCAAGCGCGCCGTGATGGACCGCGTGGGTTACGACGAAGTGGCGCGTATCAGCGCCTATGTCGACCCGGTACTTGCCCGCTCGGAATTGCGTCCCGCGGTGGAGGCGGCGCTCAATGTTGAGGAGCCGACCGATCTCGCGACGACCGAGCGCGAGACCATCATCGACGAGATTTTGGATGACGTGGTGGGCTTGGGGCCGTTGCAGCCGCTCATCGAGGACGACACCGTTACCGAGATCATGATTAACGGCTGCCGCTCGGCTTTCTTTGAACGCGGCGGCGTCTTGTACCCCATCGAGCATGCGTTTGAGGATGATGAGCAGATCCGTGTGCTTATCGACCGCATCATCTCGCCACTTGGTCGCCGTATCGACGAGCGCAGCCCCATCGTCAACGCCCGCCTCAAAACGGGCTATCGCGCCAACGCGGTGATTCCGCCTGTGGCGATTGACGGACCGATTCTCACCATCCGAAAGTTCTCGGACCGTATCTGCTCGCTGGACGAGCTTGTGGGGCTGGGGTCGCTGCCGCTTTGGTATGCGCAGCTGCTGTCGTGCGCGGTGTCGCTGCGACAGGACTTGGCGGTTGCGGGAGGCACGGGATCTGGTAAGACCACTCTGCTCAACGCGTTGTCATGCGAGATTTCCACCGGCGAGCGCATCGTGACGATCGAGGATTCTGCCGAGCTCAAGTTTGCGCATCATCCGCACGTGGTGCGCCTAGAGGCCCGCGAGGCTTCAATTGAGGGCGAGGGCGCGGTGACGATCCGCGACCTGGTGACCAATGCCCTGCGCATGCGCCCCGACCGCATCGTGGTGGGCGAGGTGCGCGGTGCCGAGTGCTGCGACATGTTGCAGGCCATGAACACGGGCCACGATGGGTCGCTCACCACACTTCATGCGGGTTCAGAACAGGAGACCGTGGTGCGTCTGACGTTGCTTGCACGTTATGGCATCGATCTGCCGAGCGAGCTCATCGAGGAGCAGATTGCCATGGCGCTCGACGGCATCGTGATGTCCGAGCGCCACGCCGATGGCAGGCGTTTCGTCTCCTCGTATTCGGGGGTGCGTCGCGCCGCGTCGGGCGGCGTAGAACTCGAGCGCTATGTGACTTTCGATGCCGCCGAGCGAACCTGGACGCTTGACCGCGAGCCGCCGTTTATCGCAGAAGGCCTGCGGTCGGGGACGCTCACACAAGAGGAGGTGGACGAATGGAGGTCGCTGTGCCCCTCGTCGTAGGGGGTTTGGCAGGGTTTTCTGTTGCGACGGCGTGCGGGGCGGAACCTCGTGTGCCGCAGGTGCCGCCGGCGGAGCTGGCGCGTCAGGCGCTCGAGACGGTGGCAGAGAAGCTGCCGCGTGAGCTGGTGGAAAACGATCTGCTGAAAAAGATCGCCCGTTCGTGGGCATCGCTGGCTCCGGCGCATCGCCTTGGCCTCGTGATCGAGGATGCTTCGGGGCGTTTGGCGTTTCTGCTGCTATCGAGCGGTATCTGCTGCGTTTTACTAACGATGGTGTCGTTATCGCCCCTCGGATTTGCCTTGGGACTTGTTGCTCCGATTGCCGTTGGCGCCGCTCGGGATGGCTTTGAGAGCCGGCGCGAGCAACACGATGCAGAAGAGGCCATGCCCGAGGCGTTTACCGCACTTTCCATGTCGCTTGCCTCGGGACATTCGCTGGCCCAGGGCATGCGCTTTGTGGGCGCTCATGCGCAAGAGCCGGTACATACCGAGTTTTTGCGGGTAGCGGCGGCGATCGATTGCGGCATCTCGGCGACCGACGCGCTCGATGACTTGCTCGTGCGCATCGACGCCCCCGGTCTTTCGCTTGTGACCTTGGCGCTTAAGGTGTCACAGCGCACTGGCGCTCCGCTTGCCGACTTACTGTCCGAGGCGTCGAGCATGGTGGGGGAGCGCATTGAGCTCAAGCGCCGCCTGGATGTTAAGACGTCGCAGGCTCGCATGTCTGCGCATATGGTCGCGGCGATGCCGGCGGGCATGTGCGCGGTGTTGGCGCTGCTTTCGGCAGATTTTCGTCGCGGTCTTGCGACGCCTGCCGGCGCGGGCGCTGTGGTGCTGGGTCTTGCCCTCAACGCCGTTGCCCTGGTGGTTATCCGGCGCATTATGAGGGTGGAGCTATGAGCGCCCCAGTTGCAGTTGCGGCTTGCCTGTGCGCCCTGAGTGTATTTGTCGCGACGGGTTTAGATCGGGCGGATGCGCGCAAGATCGCAGGGGCCTGCAAGCGCGAGGCGGTGCTGGTCGCTGCCGCGGGTCGCTCGGTGGTCGATGCCCTGACCGCGCGAGTGAAGGGCGCGGTTGGAGCGGGCGGCCCGGCGCGAGTTTCGCTCGGCGAAGTGTCCGAGATGATCGATGTTGTGCGCTTGGGTCTTTCGGCCGGTCTTTCGTTTGATGCAGCGCTTGAGATTTTCTGCGCCAACCGCCGGTCAGTGCTGGCTCTTCGCCTTGAGCGGGCCTGCATGGCGTGGCAGGTGGGCGTGGGCACGCGTGAGGACGAGTTGTTGGTCGCCGCGCGCGACCTGGACGTGCGAGCGCTCGAGACCTTTGCCATTACGGTGGGGCAGGCACTCGCCCTGGGTGCCCCACTTGCCGAGACGCTGGCCGCTCAAAGTCGCGAGATCCGTGCGGCTCATCGCGCCGCGGTCGAGCGCGAGATTGAGCGTGCGCCCGTCAAGCTGCTGATTCCCACCGGCACGCTCATCTTGTCGGCGTTGCTTCTGTCCATATTGGGCCCGCTGCTGGGAGCAGGCGGGATGATGTAGGGAGGAATACATGAACACGATGACTGACGCTGCTGGCAAGGTCCAGGGCTGGGCGTTTTGCTGGGCGGCATATGTTCGTCAGCGCGCCAAGGAGCTACTGCAGGAGGAGAGTGCACAGGGTACCACCGAGTATGCCATCTTGGTCGGCGTGCTCGTGGTGATCGCGATTATCGCCATCGTCGCATTTAAGGGCAAGGTCCAAGATCTATGGAACGCTATCAGCGAGGGCATCAACAGCCTGTAGAGGGCGAGCGCTCCATCGGGGTGCTGCTGGTGTTTGCTTGCCTGATCGTGGCGATGGCGGCGGTGCTTTGGGGGCTTAACGCCGCGCGGCAGCAGCGTCCTGGGGCCGCCTTCGATTCGGGCTCAGATTCGGCGGTGGCGTCTCAAAAAGATGAGATGCGAGATGCGGACGATTCGGATGTCGCTGTCACGGCGCAAACCTTTCTGCGGACGCTCGACAAGCGGTCTGGCACTGCGACGGATTTGCCTGAGGACAACGCGATTGCGGTCCGGCTTGCATGGTCCGAGGACCGACCGATGACCGAGGCAGCGGCGGATATGTTACGCGCCTACCGCGAGGTGCCAACGGCCCAGCTCGCCCTGAGCGGCTATCTCGATATTAAGGGCAACGTATGGGGCGCTATCGTGCGTGACGGACGCGGCTGGGTCGATATGGTGACGGTTGCCGCGGATACCGGCGATGCTTCGTGTCGTCTGCGCGCCGTGCGCCTGGTACCGCAAACAATAAGCTCAAAGGAGGGATCGTGAAATGCATGGCGTTCTGCGTGAAGAGGTTGCCCAAGCGACTGTGGAATACGCCATCGTCACGGTGGCGCTGCTATCGATCGTGCTGGCGATCGCGGGGCTTTGGCGTGCTGGCACCGATGGGCGCTTGGCGGCGCTGGTCGAGCGGGCGGCATCCCATGGCGTTGCCTCGACGTCGGTTATCGACGCCGCTGCGGGCGCTAAGGACATCGTGCTGTATTGATGTTGCGCGCGAGGACCGGGCGCAGCCTACGGTCGAGGCGGCGTTCCTGCTGCCGACGTTTCTGACGCTCGTCCTGTTGGCGCTGCAGCCGGTGTGCCTGCTCTATACGCGCGCGGTCATGGAGTCTGCCGCCGCCGAGACCGCGCGGCTCATGACCACGACGACGGCGGAGGACGACGATCTTAAGGAGTTCACCCGCCGCCGGCTTGCCGCAGTGCCCAACGTTTCGATCTTTCATGCCGGCGGGCCGTTGTCGTGGGATATCGAGCTTGGCCGGGCCGGTGCGGGTGGCGTCTCGGCCGTGTCCGTTTCTGGCGAGGTCAAGCCGTTGCCTGTGATCGGTGCGTTTGCGCGGGCTATGGGTGGTACCGCCGAGGGCGGCTACGTTGAGCTCAAGGTCGATGTCTCGTATCAATCGCGTCCCGAATGGCTGGAGGGAGATTATGATTCGTGGATTGCTGCATGGGATTAAGCGTTTCTGGTCTAGATGCGTTTTGACGCGCCGTCCGAGCTGCCATCGCAAGCGAGGCGGCTTTATGGGCCGCGCCGGTATCGACCTGTTTATCGAAGACGGTGCCTACACCACGCTTTCTTCTGCCGTGGTCATCCTAGTGGTGCTCACGTTGTTGTTTTCGTCGACCGCGGCGATATGGAGCATGTCGCGTGCCGGGGATACCCAGGTGGCGGCCGATAGCGGCGCGCTGGCGGGTGCCAACGTAGCGTCGTCCTATCACACGGCTGCCACGGTGGTTGATGCGAGCATCTTGAGTCTGGGGCTGGCGGGGTTTGCCACGATCGGGACGGGTCTGGTCGCCATCCTCATCCCGGGTGCCGAACCAGTTGCCGGCAATATGGTCGACACCGGGATTGAGATTATTAAAACGCGCAACAAGTTTGCCAAAAGCGCATCGGAAGGCTTACAGAAAATCGAGACGGCTCTGCCGTATCTGATTGCCGCGCGTGCCACGCAGGCGGTGTCGGCGCAGGATACCGATAGTGTGGCCTATACCGGTACGGCACTTGCCGTGCCCAGGACATCCGAGTCGGACTTCGCTGCGCTCAAAGGGTCAGAGATCTCGACCGATGCCATCGAGAGCACCTCAAAAGACCTTGACTATGCTGCCAAGGAACTGAAGAAAGCGTCCGAGAAAACGTCAAAGGCCAAGGAACATGCCTGGCTTGCCGACTGCGGTGGATCTGACAGAGGTGCAGTCGGAAGCTGTTCGTGCATGTGGGAACGCGCAAGGAGCTTGGCGAAGCTTTCGGATATTGAGAATCCGCACTATGCCTCGAGTGTCACATGGGAGCCGCAAGTGGCGCTCGATCGCGCGAAGGCCTATTACCGCTCGCGCCTTGCAAACGAGGCACCTCAGGGTTCAAGCGTCGAGACGAAGGCGGAGTCGGCGGCGCGCAAGGCGTTTTACACCTATGCGAGTACAGAGGTCAATCGTGCATATGTAACCGAGGACGGAGATGAAGTCGCTTCCTATATCCCGCTGTTGCCGCGCAACACTGACGAGGTGCGAGCGACGGAACTCTATACCGATACGGTGTGGCCAACCAGTGCCATCGATGGCAAGACGTATCTGCATTACGGAACGAGGTGCCCCAACTATAAGAAGGGGGCGCCATGCGGGCTGGCCTCGGTTGCTGCTTATGACGGGCAGGACAAATGCAATAGATGCCATTTTGGTGTTTCGTCGCTCGGTGCCGTTGCGGCTCCTTCGACTTCTATCGAAAACGGCTTTGAGTACCACTTTGATCGATTCAAAGAGGCTCTGGAAGACTACGTCGAATGCCGCAACAAAGAACTCGAACTTGAGCGTCAGACCGAGGATGAGGCCGACCGCGCGGGCAATGCGTTTGACCAGGCCATTAAAGCGCTTTCCGGCGAGCGCCCGCGTATCGCCCCACCTGGCCGTAACGGCGTGGTCGCCTTTGCAGTTTCGGGTGACATTACCAGCCCCGATCAACTTAACTCCTCGTTTAACGCGGCAGTCAGGCTTGGCGATCGCGGTGCTATCTCTGCCGCGGTGCAGGCGCCCGATGAGGCGACGGCGCAAAACAACGTGCTTTCGCGATTTTTCTCGACATTGAAGGAACGCTCGGGCGGCGTTGCCGGCGTGCTCGACGGCGTCATGGATGTTTGGGGACGGCTGCTCGTGGGATACGGTGATATCCAAGGTTCGGCCGACGAACTTATGGACGAGATGATTAAAGACCTAGGAGGGGGCAGCGGTGCGTTGGGCTCCATTGCATCGTGGCTCGGCGATACCGTTTCGGCGTCCGTGGCGGCGCTGGGTTTGGAACCGTGCGACTTGCGCCTGCGAAAGCCGGTGCTGACCGATTCCGCCAACGTCATTAAGAGTCCGGGGTCTGACATTGCTGGTCTCTCTCAAGCGCAAGACAAACTGCGAAGTATTCCGTTGGGCGTGACCGATCCCAAGGCGCTTTGCGAGGCGTTGGAATATCAAGTCGAACGCACCATTAGCGGTACGGTGTTCACGCTTGCGGAGATTCCTCTGCCCGGCGGCGGCTCCATCCCACTCACCGTCGATGTCGCGACACTGGTTGGCGCTCTGGGCGGTGGGTCGTAATGAGTATTCGCATGCGTCTGCGCGAGGAGCGCGCCCAAGCGACGGTG
>USMR01000016.1 GCA_900555815.1 uncultured Collinsella sp. | reverse complement strand
ACAAGTACACCTTTGGCATCATCGGCATCATTCTGCTGATGCTGCCTATCTTTATCGGCACCACGATCTCGGGCTCCAAGCTGTGGATTCGCATCGCGGGCTTTACCATCCAGCCCGGCGAGTTCGCCAAGGTCTTTATCGTCCTGTTCTTGGCCGGCTACTTGGCCGAGAACCGCGAGTTGCTCTCCATCTCCAACCGCAAGATCCTGGGCTTTAAGATCCCTCGTCTGCGACTGCTGCTTCCGCTGTTTGCCGTGTGGGGTGTGTGCCTGCTCGTCGTCGTCTTCGAACGCGACCTGGGTTCGGCCGTGCTGTTCTACACCATCTTCTTGCTGATGCTCTACGTTGCCACGGGACGATTCTCGTATGTCGTTATCGGTCTTGCGCTCTTGGCCGTTGGAGCCGTGGGCGCCTACAAGTTCCTGTCGCACGTTCAGGTGCGTTTCCAGGTTTGGGTCGATCCGTTTAAGGACGCCCAGGGCCAGGGCTACCAGATCGTCCAGTCGCTCTTCTCGCTTGCCGATGGCGGTCTGGTCGGTGTTGGCATCGGCAACGGCATGGCCAACAACATCCCTGTCGTCGAGTCCGACTTTATCTTCTCGGCTATCGGCGAGGAGATGGGCCTTTTGGGCGGCGGCGCCGTGCTCATCCTGTTTATGCTCTTTGCCGTTCGCGGCCTGACCACAGCTGCCCGCGCAAAGTCCGACCTTGCCGCCTTTAGTGCCACGGGCCTTACGGCAGCCATCAGCTTCCAGGCCTTATTGATCGTAGGCGGCGTTACCCGCCTGATCCCGCTGACCGGCGTCACCCTGCCCTTTATGAGCCAGGGCGGCTCCTCGCTGCTGGCAAGCTTTATCATCGTCGCGCTCCTGCTGCGCGCTGGTGACGAGGCGACCGGACGCGAGGCAGAACTTACCGGCACCGGCACCATGGCCGCCATCACCGATGATCAGGTCGCATCTGCCGCCGCCCCGACGGGCACGCGCTTTGCCACCTCGTCTTCCTACGGCAGTGGCAGCCATTCCGTCGGCTCGCGCATGCGCCGTCGCCTGCTCGACACACCTGAATCCGGTGTGCTCGGCCGCGTGGCGCTCGCCAACCGTCTAACCCGCGCGGTGCTCGCCTTTACGGCGCTGTTCGCCATCCTTATCGGCAACCTCACCTATGTCCAGGTCATCAAGGCCAAGGACTATCAGGACATGCCGACCAACAACCACACCATCGCCCGCTCCAAGTACATCCAGCGCGGCTCCATCATCACGTCCGACGGCGTGACGCTGGCCGAGTCGCTGCAGCAGGAGGACGGCACCTACGTACGCTCCTACCCCAACGGTAACCTGGCAGCACACGTGGTTGGCTACGTGAGCCAGCAGTATGGCACCACCGCCATCGAGAGCGTCATGAACGACACGCTCACCGGTTCTAAGGACTACTCCAGCTGGAACAACGCCATCGCGTCGCTCGCGGGCCAGACCCAGCCGGGCAACACCGCCAAGCTCACCATCGACTCGCGCATCCAGACGGCTGCCGAGCAGGCGCTCAAGGGCTTTAAGGGCGCTGTAGTGGTCATCGACCCGCGTACCGGCGCGGTTCTCGCATGTGCCAGCTCGCCCACTTACGACAACACCAACATCGATGCCCTGCTGCAGACGGGCGGCGGCGAGGACGGCTCCATGTACAATCGTGCCATGGACGCGCTGTACACGCCGGGCTCAACGTTTAAGGTCGTTACGCTTTCCGCGGCACTCGAGACCGGTACCGCCAGCCTTACCAGCACCTACCAGGCGCCCGGCTCCATGGACATCGGCAACGCACCGGTCACCAACTCTGCCAACGAGAGCTACGGCACCATCAGCCTGCAGCAGGCCTTTGCCGTGTCCTCCAACGTCGTCTTTGGCCAGGTGGCAAACGAAGTTGGCGCAAACACGCTCGTACAGTTTGCCAACGCCTTTGGCTACGGCCAAAAGCTCGGCCAAGACCTGACCTCCGCGGCCTCCATCATGGCCGACCCGTCACTCATGACCGAGTGGGAGACCGCCTGGGCCGGCGCCGGCCAGCCTGTCGGCATGGACCACACGCCCGGCCCGCAGACCACCGTCATGCAAAACGCCGTGATTGCCGCCGCCATCGCTAACAGCGGCGTGGTCATGGACCCGTACTTTGTAGCCCAGGTACTCGCCCCGGACGGAACCGTGGTCAAGACCACGCAGTCCCGCTCGCTTGGTCAGGCCGTCAGCTCCGCCACGGCCGACCAGGTCAAGCAGGCCATGCTTGCCGTCGTCCAGTCCGGCACCGGCACCGATGCCCAAATCCCCGGCGTCAAGGTCGCCGGCAAGACCGGCTCGGCCGAGACCGGCGGCACCAACGTCAACTCGATGTTCGTTGGCTTTGCACCTTACGATTCACCCACGGTCGCCATCTCGGTGGCCTTGGAGGATTTCGACAAGCATGACGTCGAGGCCGCCAAGATCGCCGGCATCGTCCTGACCGCGGCGCTTGCCGCACAGGGAGCGTGATGCCCATGATCGAATCGGACACCCGAGGCGCGCCGCGGCCGAAGAGTTAGCGGCAACGCGCCACACGGCCCCAGCGGCCACATCGTAGGTACTACACACATCGTTGAGCGAATAGTTATGTTAGGAGCAGGAATGGAACAGAGGGTCCTCGGGGGAAGATACCTCCTCAAGGATAAGGTGGGAACAGGCGGCATGGCGACCGTCTACCGTGCACAGGACCAGGTTCTCGACCGCACGGTAGCCGTCAAGATCATGCTGCCGCAGTATGCTGGCGACGCAACCTTCGCCGCACGCTTTAAGCAGGAGGCCCAGGCAGCAGCCGGTCTCTCCTCCCCCTATATCGTGGGCGTCTACGATTGGGGCAAGGACGGCGACACCTATTACATCGTCATGGAGTACCTGCGCGGAACCGACCTTAAGAGCGGCATCAAGAGCCACGGCGCCCTCGACCCCAAGAAGGTCGCCCAGATCGGCTCGCAGATCAGCTCCGCGCTTTCGGTCGCCCACAAGCACGAGATCATCCACCGCGACATTAAGCCGCAGAACATCATGGTGCTGCCCGACGGCAACATTAAGGTGATGGACTTTGGCATCGCGCGCGCCAAGAACAGCCACCTCACGCAAGACAACAACGTGCTGGGAACCGCCCACTACGTCAGCCCCGAGCAGACCCGTGGTCAGGACCTCGGCCCCACCTCGGATATCTACTCGCTGGGCGTCGTGATGTACGAGTGCGCCACCGGCCGCGTTCCCTTTGACGGTGACGACGCTATCTCGGTCGCACTCAAGCAGGTCAACGAGCTGCCTATTCCGCCGAGCCAGATCAACTCCGGTGTCGACGCCGACCTTGAGCGCATCATCCTCAAGTGCATGGAGAAAGACCCGGCAAACCGCTTCCAGACCGCCGACGAGCTGCGTCAGGTGCTCAACAGCTACCTGTCGGGCCGTGCCGTCAACGTCTCGGAGCCCACGCGCATCATCGGTGCCCCCGGTGAGCTGGGCGCCACCAAGACTCGCGAGCTTTCCGATCAGACGCGCGCCATGGTGCGTCCCGTCTCGGGCGTGAGCGGCCAAAATACCGCCCGCAGCTCGGTTTCGGGCTCCACCGGCTCCTACGAGGTCGAAAAGCCCAAATCCAACAAGAACAAGATCATCGCCGCCGTGGTGGCAGCCGTTGCCGTCATCGGCATCGTGGTGGCCTTTGCCACAGGACTCTTTGGCGGCGAGCAGGTCACCGTGCCCGATGTGCTGGGCAAGGACCAGCAGACTGCCGTCGAGCTGATCAAGGAAGCCGGCCTCGAGGTCGGCACCATCGACCAAAGCTACAATGACGATGTCGACGAGGGCAAGGTCGCCGAGCAGACGCCCAACGGCAACACCAAGAAGGCCAAGGGCACCAAGGTGAACCTGGTAATCTCCAAGGGCCCCAAGCCCTCCGAAAAGGTTGAGGTTCCCAAACTTGTCGGCCTAACCAAGGACCAAGCAGAAGCCGCACTGGCAAGCGTTGGCCTGAAGGGCAACGCCTCCGAGGAGGCCAACGAGGCTGATGAGGGCCAGGTCTTTGAGCAGGGCACCGAAGCCGGTAAGGAAGTCGCGAAGGGCACGACCATCTCGTACAAGGTCTCGAGCGGCCCGGATACCACGTCCGTCCCCGACCTGACCGACATGACCGAGGCCCAGGCGCGCAACGCCCTCGATATGGCAGGCTTTGGTGTCGACGTGAGCTACCAGGAGAACGACTCGGTTACCGAGGGCACCGTGATCAGCTGGAACCCCAGCGGCAAGCAGAAGCCCGGCGCCACGATTACCGTCGTCATCGCCAAGAAGTCCGGCAAGGCCACCGTCCCGGGCAACCTGTACGGCAAGAGCATTTCCGCCGCCGTTACCGCGCTCAACAACGCCGGTTTCTATAACATTGGCTTCTGTGACCAGAACGGCAATCCCGTAAGCGGTAACGAGGATGCCACCGTTACGGGCGTCTCCCCCACTGGAAAGCAGTCCACCGACAGCACGATTACGCTGACGGTCGCACTTTCTGGTTCGGGCTCGGGCTCGGGCACGAGCACGGGCGACGATTCCGGTACGACCAACTAGTCGCCACCCCACCGCTCATCGCGGCTTTCGCCGCAAACATATTCGCTCACAGGCGCCCGCTTGCTCCCCCAGCAAGCGGGCGCTTTGTTTATCGACAGACCAGGGCTCCATAGCAACGCAAAGAGGCCCGCAAAAGCGAGCCTCCCAGGTGACAACAGAATATGTGATGCAGTAATTACTGGCCGCAGAACTTCACCATGATCTCGACCACGAGCTTCTCGGAGTTGAGCTGCTGTATCATGATGCCCTGCTGCAACAGCGGGATGTTGGCGCGCGTGTGCTCCGGATCGGAGTGCTCGACGAACTCCTTCTTATCCAAGGTGCAGACCGAGCGCGACAAAACGACTTCGAAGCGACCCATTACGGCATCGCGCATGCGCTACAATCTCGGTTAATCTGTTAACCACCCGAAAGCAGCAGGAGGCCCCATGCCCACACCAGGCAAGCGCCCATCCATGCGCCAGATTGCCGTCGCGGCCGGCGTATCCGTCGCCACGGTCTCCCACGTCATCAACGGCAACGGCCGTTTTTCCGAAGACACCCGCAAGCGCGTGGAAGCCGCCCTCAAGGAATACGGCTACGTCACGAACATGGCGGCGAAGAGCCTCCGTATGGCCCAGTCCCGGACCATCGGCATGATCGTGCCGGACATCTCCAACGACTTCTTTTCCAAGATCGCCCTGCATGTGGAGCGCGAGCTGGCAACCGAGGACTACTCGGTCTTTGTTTGCAACAGCGCCAATGACCCTGCCCGCGAGCGCGACTACTTCCGCACGCTGGCAAGCAAGCAGGCCGACGGCATCATCTGTATCTCCGGCCTGCGCAGGCTCGACGGCGAGTTCGTCCCCCACGGAATCCCCGTGGTCTGCATCGACCGTGCGCCCGAAAACGACCTCGGTTTCCCACACGTGGGCTCCGACAACATCGGCGGTGGCTACATGGCGACCGAGCACCTCATCGAGCGCGGCTGCAAGGACATCCTGAGCATCTCGAGTTTTACCGCCAACTACCCCGGCAACGAGCGCCAGATGGGCTACGAGCGGGCGCTCGCCGCGCACGGAATGCCGCTACGCCGCGACTACCAGCTGTTTGTCTCGGGTAAGCAGCCGAGCATCATCGAGTCCGAAGAGCTCGTGACGGCATCTTCGCCCATAGCGACCACGCAGCCGTGGGCGCGCTGCGTGCGCTCGTTGCCGCCGGCAAGCGCGTACCCGAGGACGTCCGTCTCATCGGCTTCGACGATTCCGTCTATGCGCAGCTTCCGACGCCGCAAATCAGCACTATCCGCCGCTTCCCCGAGCGCCTCGCGCACGAGGGATGTCAGGCCCTGCTCGCCCTGCTGCGCGGCGAAGAGCCCGAGATGGAGACGCTCGTCCCCGTTAAGCTCGTGCAACGCGCGAGCAGCTAGACAGCGGGCAGCGAAAGGGCAATCGCGGCAGATTTATACCCGTGCCCGAGCTCGAAGAGCCCTATGGCCGCCTTCCTGGCCTCGACATCATGCTTCACCCTCAAATCAACGCGCATAAAGAAAGCCTCCCATTTCTCATGTCCAAGAAATGGGAGGCAGTTCACACGGGTGACGGGCTTTTCCGCTACCAGCCGCGTGCTTCCTCCGCACGTACGAGCTGACGAGCCTCGATCTGGCGAATCATATCGATGCGTCGCTGGTGACGGCCGCCCTCGAACTCGCCGGTGAGCCAGGCGTCGACAATCATTTTGGCCAGCTCGATGCCTACCACACGAGCACCAAATGCGAGCATGTTGGTGTTGTTGTGCTCGCGCGACAGGCGAGCGGAATACGGCTCAGAGCAGGTGCAGCAACGGATACCGCGCACCTTGTTGGCGGCAAGCGAGATGCCCACACCCGTACCGCAGATAACGATACCGCGATCAACCTCGCCGGACATGACAGCGTCCGCCACGGCCTCACCCGCGATGGGATAGTCAAAGCGCTCGGTGCTGTCCGTACCGAAGTTCACGACTTCGTAGCCGTACTTCTCCTGGATATACGCCGTGATGGCTTCCTTGTACTCGACTGCGACGTGGTCGTTTCCAATACCGATCTTCAAAAGAGACCCCTTTCCATAAGAACCATTCGCGCATGCCGCGCGCTCAATCCGTCCTAATTCGCCGTTCCGCTTCTAATACACCTCGCCGGCGCGCAAACGGCGCAGACACTCCTCGTAACCAGCGTCCTTGCCAAACAGCGCACTGGTGCCCAGGATAAATCCGTCCGCGCCAATGGCGGACAGGTCGCGCACGCGCTCGGGCGAGCAGGCGCCGTCGATCATGAGCTTGAAGCCAAAGCGCTCCTTCAGCGCGGCAAGGCGACGCACCTTGTCGTTCGTGAACTCGATAAAGCTCTGACCGGCAAAACCCGGATTCACCGTCATGACCATCACGTAATCGCAGAGGTTCAACATCTCCTCGATCTCGGAGATAGAGGTGTCGGGGTTCACGGCGATACCGGCGCTCTTGCCGAGGGACTTAATCGCGGCGAGTGTCTTGACCACGTAACGCTCGGACTCCGGATGGATATAGATGATGTCCGCGCCGGCGGAGGCGAAAAGTTCAACCTTGCTGGCAGGATTCTCGACCATAAGGTGCACGTCGACGAGCTTGTTGGTGGCAGCTCGCACGGCCTTGATGTCTTCGAGACCCATGGCGAAATTGGGAACGAAACTGCCGTCCATCACGTCGCAATGGAAGATGTCGATGCCGGCGGCGTCGAGATCCTCGACGGTCGCACGCAGATTGCCGTAGTCGGCGCACATGAGACTGGGGCAGAGCAGCATAGTGAACTCCTTATCTGCTCGGTGATTATCTACTCGGTGGTAATTAATCGTTTAACCTTTATCTACAGTCTGGCTGATTAATCGTTTAACCACGTTGTTAACCTGCAGGCTTTTCCAGATTCACAACGTTGCCATATTTGCCTATCTAGCTGGTATCATGCAGGAGCCCGCACCACGAAACGCTGTCGTATTCCCTAGGAAGAAATCCCGCTACGCGGACAGCAGCAGCCAGGGGCCGCAATCCGCAGACCTGAGCCCGGACCCCCTACGCTCCAGGCGTGATCAGGCGCGCGCACTGGGCGATCTTCTCGTCATAGGACTCCGCGATAATCGACACACCATCGAACCCAAACGCGCGAACATTCGAGAACTGATGGAACTTCGAGCTGTCGCACAGCACGTACGCCTTATTCGAATTCTCGCGCACGATGCGCTTCTTCGCCGCCTCAACGTAGGAGGGCGTCATGACGCCGCGGTCCTCGTCAATCGCGTTGGTCCCGATAAACGCCTTATCGAAGTACAGATCGCGCAGGATCGATTCGGTCATAGAACCGCAGAACGAGGAGTTCACATAGTTGAACTCGCCACCCACCACGATGAGCTGGGCGCGCGTCTCGCTCTTAATCAGGCACGCCGAGGCATCCGTCGTGTAAATTGTCACGTCGCGGTCGAGCAGCAGACGCAGCAGCGCCGTGCAGGTGGAACCCGAGTCCAAGTAGAGCGTGTCCCCGTCCTCAACAAAACGCAAGGCGACTTGGGCAATCTGTTCCTTCTCACTCCCGTGTAGGCCCGAACGCGTCGAGATACTCACCTCGTGGACAGCCGAGAGGAGCCTCACCGCGCCGCCCGAAAGATGCTCAACCTTGCCAAGCGCCTCCAGCTCCTTGAGGTCGCGACGTAGCGTCGAAATAGAGACGCCCGGCAGCTCCTCCTGCAGCTCGGAAATCCTCGCGAGGCCCGACTTCTGCAGGCACTCTACAATTCGCTCCTGGCGCTCATACGGAATCATATTGGGAACCTCTCCAAACCACTCTGCTTCACGCTCGTTCATTTCTTTTCGAAAAGTGTAACGCACAAGCAGAATAGCGGCCGCCACCTGTTGCGATGACGACCGCTTAATCGATTGACCTACCCTCTCGTTCACAATTTGAACGAGGTTGACACACCTCGCGTAAGCGCGACGCTCTTCAAGCGAAGAGAACGACCCTAGGAGAGGCGGCGCATCCGGGGCTCTTAGGCGAGCTGATCCTCCTTGCCGGTGAAGGCGAAGGCAAGAACACCGGCCACGACGGCGGAAATGAGCATGCCGACCATAGCCCAAGCGAAGTTCATGGGGTCGGAACTCACGAAAGCCGGGAACGTAGTGACGGAACCGAAGGTGAACGCAGTGGTGACGACCTTCATGATACCGAGGAACGCGCCGCCGACGGCACCGCCGATGATCTGCGCAAGCCAGACCTTCTTGTTCTTCACGAGCATACCGAACAGCGTGGGCTCGATGATGGCGGACAGGGCGATCGATACGACACCGGTCATCGCGAAGCTCTTGAGCTTCTGGTCGCGGGCCTTGAGGAACACGCCGAAGGCGCAGCCGATAACGGCGAAGTTGCAGGCGAAGGTGAAGGGGCAGATGTAGTCGAAGCCGTTCTGAGCGATGTTGTTGATCATGATGGGGTTCACGGCCCAGTGGATGCCCATGGACACCAGCACGGACCAGCCGCCGCCAACCAGCACGCCGGCGAACACGGAGCTGCGCTCGATCAGCCAGTTGACCACGAAGGCGATGGCCTCACCAGCGTAGACGCCCAGGGGACCGATGACGAGCATGGTGAGCGGAACCATAACGATCAGGGAGATGGCGGGCAGCACGACGAGCTTGAGCATCTCGGAAACGTGCTCATCGAGCCACTTGTACAGGTACGAGTAGACCCAGACAGACAAGATGGCAGGGATAACCGTGGAGTTGTAGTTCATGAGAACCACGGGGATGCCGAAGAAGTCCGTCATGGCGCCGTTGCCCGCGTCGCCCATGAGGGCGATGAAGTCCGGGTAGAGCAGGCACGCGCCGAGCAGCGCCGACAGGTACGGGCTCGCGCCGAAGCGCTTGCCGGCGGAGAAGCCGAGCAGCACGGGCAGGAAGTAGAACACGCTCATGGCCAGGGTGTACAGGATGGTGTAGGTACCCGTGCCCTCAGCGATGATGCCGAGCTGGGCGGCCAGGATAACGAAGCCGCGCAGGATACCGGAGCCGGCCATGGCGGGCAGCAGCGGGGCAAAGATGCCGGAGATCGCGGAGAAGACTTGGCTGACGATGCTCTCGCCCTCGTCCTTGGTAGCAGCGGAGATTTCCACGCCCGAACCCTTGACCAGCGGCTCAAACTTCTCGTACAGCTTCGGGACCTCAGTGCCGATGAGAACCTGGTACCGACCGGCCTTGTTCAGCGTGTTCACAACGCCTTCGACTTCCTTGACCGCAGCGTCGTCGCAAGCCGCGTCGTCTTTGAGATTGAGGCGCAGGCGCGTCGCGCAGTGCGTCATGCCCGAGATGTTCTCGGGACCACCGACGGCGTCCAGAATCCCCTGAGCCATCGCGTTCCAGTCGCGTTTCATTGGTTACCTCCCCATTGCGCAGAAGAGCTCGCGGACAAGCTCGGCTGCCTTAATCGCGTCGTTTGCATCGATAACGGATTGGATCTTCTCCATGCTTACGGCCTCGATGGCGTCGTTGAGCAGATGGATCATCTGGTCGTTCTGTGCAGCCTCGCCGGCAGCGGGCTCGATGACCGGGAACGTGTCGAAGTAGATTGCGCTGTCGTAACCGTGCTTCTTCACGTAGTAGAGGAACTCGAGGGTCTTCACCGGCGTGGACGTACCAATCATAAGGCCATCGTCGAAGCGACCGTTGCCGTCGTTTAGGTGAATGCCGTAGAGCTTGCCCTCGCAGCCGAACAGGTCGGCGGCCATGGCAGGGTTCTCGTGCTTCATGAGCAT
>USMR01000015.1 GCA_900555815.1 uncultured Collinsella sp. | reverse complement strand
CCCCCAAATTCCGGGCCCCCGTGTCCGGGCCCACCCCCCTAAAAACAAACCCCCCCCCCCCCCCCCGCGGCGGGCAACCGTCGTTGGACTTATCACTGACACCAATAAACCGCTTGCATATCGTCTGTTGGCCTGGCACGGTACAATGCTTGTAGCTTTAAATTTATAAATTAGTGGGGTTATCGATGGCAGAATCTCGTGCGGAGCGTAGGGCTCGTCGTGCTTTGGTGGAGGCGGCTGAGGGGTCGAAGGAGGAGAAATCTTCTACGAAATCCAAGTCTTCTAAAGCTGCAAAAAGCAAACCGACCAAGAGCAGAGCTAAGACCAAGCGTTCTGACTCTCGTCGAGGCGGGGATAAAGCGCCTCAGACTCGTTCCAAGCGCTCGCATAAAGATCGGGTTTCGTCTGCGCGTAAGGCCGTGGACCCCAAGTCTCCCTGTTCGATCATGAAATCTTGCGGTGGGTGCACGGCGCTCAATCGTCCTTATAAAAAGCAGTTGGCGGCTAAGCAGGCTGCTATGGAGGAGCTGTTTGCCGAGCTTTGTGAGCGCGAGAGCATTGCTGTCGATCCTATTCGCGGTATGGGCGTCACCCTTGGCGACCCGGGTAAATATCCTGCGCCGCGTGGCTTTCGTCATAAGGCTGCCACTCCCTTTGCTCCCGGTAAGGAGGGCGCTGTCCGTTGCGGTTTCTTTGAGCGCGGCACGCACAAGATCGTTGCCGTACCCGAATGCCCCGTCGAGGCACCGGGCGCCCGACAAATTCTTAACGGCATCGCGCGTGAAGCTGAGCGCCTGCACATTCCCGCCTTTAACGAGGACAAGCATCTGGGCTTGCTCCGCTATGCCGTCGTCCGCTGCGGTTGGCGTACCGACCAGGTCATGGTTACGCTCGTGACCGCCCAGCGTGACTTACCGCATGCGCAGGAGTTCTTTGAAGCCGTGGCGGCACTCGATCCGCATATCGTCACCGTTGCCCAAAATATCAATGGCCGTCCCGGTAACGCCATCTTGGGCGAGGAGACTCGTATCGTCTATGGCGCCGAGTGCATGCGCGACCAGCTGCTCGGTTGCGAATTCGATATCTCCCCCACCGCGTTCTATCAGACCAATCCGCAGCAGACCGAGCAGCTCTATCAGCTCGCGATTGACGGCATGGACCTGCAACAGGGCGACGTACTCATGGATGCCTATTGCGGTAGCGGAACTATCGGCCTGTGCGCAGCTAAAGATGCCCAGAAAAAGGGCATCGGCATTATGCTGCTCGGCGTGGAGCGCAACCCGGCGGGCATTGCCGACGCACGTCGCAATGCCGAGCTCAACGGCCTCACCCGAAGCGCCTGGTTTATGGCCGACGACGCCACCGATTGCATCCTGGATGCCGCCGATAACAACGAGCGGGTCGATGTCCTTTCCATCGATCCGCCGCGCGCCGGCTCTACCCCCGAGTTCCTCGAAGCTGCCTGCGCGCTTAAGCCGCGCCGCATCACCTATATCAGCTGCAACCCCGTAACTCAAGAGCGCGACCTGCATCAGCTCCTCGACGGAGGCTATTGCCTGCTCAAGATCACGCCCGTCGACATGTTCCCTCACACCGACCACACCGAAACCGTAGCGGTCCTCGAACGCCGCTAACCGACCTCAGTAGATTTTTGGGACAAGAAAGGGGGCGACCCGCCTGGGCCGCCCCCTTCGCTTGGTTTATAAACTCCGCTACATCCCATTGCGCAGATCGCACACGCCGGCTGCCGCCATCTCGCGCAGCAGCGTCTCGCGATCGCGCGTCACGATCAGATCCAACGGGAAGTGAATCTCGTCGAGCATCTTGCGAGCGTAATCGAGCTTACCAATTGCCATGCCAATGTGCGCATCGGTCGAAACGCCAATGCCCACGCCCAGCTCGGCGCAGCGCTCGGCGATCTTGCGGCATACGGCCCAATGCTCAGTGTCGACACCGTGTTCAAGACTATGGTTGTTGATCTCAATAATCTTGTGCTTGGCCTTAGCTGCCAACAGCACCTCGTCGATATCGAACGGCACGCCCGAACGCCCCGTGTGGCCCAGCATGAACACCTTGGGGTGCTCCAGGGCATTGATATACATCTCGGTCGTCTGGGCCAGCGTCGCGCCCTCAGCAATCTGCGGATTATGCACGCTTGCAACCAAATAATCCAAATTACGCGTAACCAAATCGAACAGTGAATGCTGACGGCTGTACGAATCGCCGGCGATATCGAGCGTGACAGGAGTGTCCTCGCCAAACAGGCTTCCGTCCAGCGAAACGATATCGGCCTCGGCACCACGCAGCACCAGCACGCCGCTCCAAATGCGCGGCCAGATATCCTGGTTGATAAAGAACTGGTAACTGCGCAGGTCATTGGGGCAAGCCGTAACCATAGAGCTCAAATGGTCGGCAGATCCGAGCACCTGCAGACCACGCTCTGCCGCCCAGTACACATTCTCCTCAATGGTCGAATATGCATGCGCAGAGAACATCGTATGGGTATGAATGTCACAAGAAAGCAGGTAGGGCATCAGGTCTCCTTATCTGGCACGGCCGTCGCTTATATTCATTGTACGCATAGCCTTCGATAGTCGTAAAACCACTCCATCCCAAAGACACAACGTCCATGACAACGGGGTCCGGCTTAACACCAAACCCCGTTTCACGTAAAACATTGTAGGCAGAGCGCTTTACTTTTAACGATACTCGTCCGCCAACTGTTTCCAAGCGGGTAGCGAATTGACAATCGTTTCGTAGCTCACGCAATAGCCCAGGCGGAACCAACCCGGCATACCAAAGCTGTCCGAGGGAACCGCAAGCAACTCATACTTCTTTGCGCGCTCGCAAAACGCATTCGCATCGGACTCCAACGCTTTCACCCATAGGTAGAACGCGCCATCCGGCTCAACATAGGTGTAGCCATACTCCGCTAGTGCGTCGGTAAGCGCGGTGCGGTTACGTGCATAGGCCTCAACGTCACTCGGCTCATCGATGCAGTCGATAATTACGCGCTGAAAGAGCGCCGGCGCGCACACGAAGCCCAGCGTACGGGCAGCACCCGCAACAGCCGGCATCAGACGGGCAGCCTGCGGATTGGTGTTGGGAACCAAGATCCAACCCACGCGCTCACCAGGCAGCGACAGCGACTTGGAATACGAGTAGCACACGATGGTGTGCTCGTAGATCGAGGGCACCCAAGGCACCTCGGCACCGTACACGATCTCGCGGTACGGCTCATCCGAGATGAGCATAATCGGATTCTCGGAATCGCGCTGAGCGTTGGCCTCGCGCAGAACATTGGCCAGTCGCGTCAACGTGTCGTATGTATATACGGCACCGGTCGGATTGTTGGGAGAGTCGATGATGACGGCCGCCGTCTTATCGCTGATCGCCTTGAGCACGTTGTCCACGCTCAGCTGGAACGTATCTTCATCGGCGAGCGCCTCAACACACGTACAGCCGGCCTTCTCAATCCAAACGCGATACTCCGGAAAGTACGGGGCGATAACAATAACCTCGTCGCCCGGATTCGTAACGGCGTTGAGCGCGCAGGTGAGCGAAGCCGCGGCACCCACCGTCATAAAGACGTCTTTGCCCTCATAGTTCGTTCCAAAGCGGCGGTTGAGCGATTCGGCGACGGCTGCTCGACATTGCGGCAGGCCCGGAGCGGGGGTGTAGCCGTGCAACTGGTCACTCGGCAGCTCCAGGGCCTTCTTAATCGACTCAGCCACAGCAGCGGGCGCCGGAACGCTCGGATTGCCCAGCGAAAAATCGAATACGTTTTCCGCACCGATCTGCACCTTGCGCTCAAGGCCATAGCTAAAAATCTCACGGATGATGGAGCTTTCCGCGCCGCGAGCATACATAGTTTCGTTGATCATCTGTTCCCCTTTCGCATAGGCGCTATTGTACGCTTTAGCCGAGCAAAGTGCCGCAGCAATGTTAATTGGGGACAGACTTAAATGCGTGAAAACGCTCATTTAAGTCTGTCCCCAATCAACAGACGGCCCCATATCGCTCAAAAGAAAAAGCCTCCGCAGGTTTCCCCGCGGAGGCTTTCGCCACAAAGACTATTTGTCGGCGTCGGCGTCGGCATCGACGACGGCATGGTCATCGCCGGCATCATCGGATGCGGCTTCGGCATCCTCCTGCATGGCCGCCTGCGCAAATGCCGCGGCATCGGCCGCCAGCTCCTCCTCGCTCATACGAGGCGCACGCTTCTTGGTCGGCATGCCGGCCGCCTTGGCATTGCGCTCCTCCTTGGCCGCCAGGATATCGCCCTCGCGCTCAAGGTAGGCGTCCCACTCGTTGTCGAGCAGGGCATTCACGGCGTCGCCTTCGACGGTCTCGCGCTCAAGCAGCACCTTGGCCATCAAATCGAGCTGGTCGCGACGGGCATCCAAAATCTCGACCGCACGACGATGGGCCTCACGCATAATGCGCTGGACCTCGATGTCGATGCGGCGCGCCGTCTCCTCGGAGTAATCCTGGTGATCGGCGTAGTCGCGGCCCAGGAATACCTGATGCTGCGCCTCACCAAACACCTGCGTTCCAAGCTCCTCGCTCATGCCCAGGCGCGTGACCATCTCGCGCGCCATCTTGGTCGCGCGCTCCAGATCGTTGCTCGCGCCCGACGTGATGTCGTCGCACATGAGTTCCTCGGCAACGCGACCGCCCAAGAACACGGCAAGCTCGTCGAGCATCTCGTTCTTGGTCTTGAGGAAGTGGTCCTCCTGCGGAAGCTGCAGCGTGTAGCCCAGCGCCTGGCCGCGGCTGACGATCGAGATCTTGTGAACCGGATCGGAGTGCTCCAGGATGTGACCCACCAGGGCATGGCCGCTCTCGTGGTAGGCGATCGTGGTGCGCTCGGCCTCGGTCATCACGCGACCCTTGCGCTGCGGACCGGCAATCACGCGCTCCATCGATTCCTCGACCTCGTCCATCGAGATCACGGAACGATGGCGGCGGGCAGCCAGCAGCGCAGACTCGTTGAGCAGATTTGCCAGATCGGCGCCGGTGAAGCCAACGGTCATCCGGGCGAGCTTCTCAAACTTCACGTCCTCGTCCATCGGCTTGTTCTCGGCATGCACGCGCAAGATCTGCTCGCGGCCCTTCACATCCGGACGGTCAACCGTAACCTGACGGTCAAAACGACCGGGGCGCAGCAACGCCGGATCCAGGATGTCAGGACGGTTGGTTGCAGCGATCAGGATGACCGACTCGCTCTCCTCAAAACCGTCCATCTCGACCAGCAGCTGGTTGAGCGTCTGCTCGCGCTCGTCGTGACCGCCGCCCAAGCCAGCTCCGCGCTGACGTCCCACAGCATCGATCTCATCGATGAAGATGATCGACGGAGCCTGGGACCTGGCCTCCTTAAAGAGGTCACGCACGCGGCTGGCGCCGACACCCACGAACATCTCGACAAAGTCGGAACCCGAGATGCTAAAGAACGGCACGCCCGCCTCGCCGGCTACAGCCTTGGCCAGCAGCGTTTTACCGGTGCCCGGAGGGCCCACCAGCAACACGCCACGCGGGATCTTGGCGCCCAGCTTGCGATAGCGATCCGGATCGCTCAAAAAGTCACGGATCTCCTCGACTGCCTCGTCCACGCCGGCAACGTCTTCAAACTTGACCTTGGGGCGTGTGGCCTCGTTGGTCTTGGCGTTGGTCTTGCCAAACTGCATGTTCCTGTTGTTGGCGCCCATCATCTGGCGCATAAAGTAGAACATGATGGCGATAAGGGCGATCGTCGGAAGCACACTCATCGCCAAGTCGCCCCAAAAATCGGGATCGTTGGTGTTGACGATGTACTTGGTATCGGGGTGCTCCGCCATGAGCTCGGCAAGCGAATCGGAGCCGACATAGGTCGAAGAGAAGCTCTTGAGCTCGCTCGTATCGCCCTTGTCCTTCTTCGTCTTCCAGTAATGACCCGTCACGCTTCCGTCTTGAACCGTATAGGTCAGATCTTCGACGCGATCCTGTTTGATGGCGCTCACCATCTCGCTCGTCGCGAGCTTAACGGTATTGCTGGAATTGGCAAAGCCGGAGCCCATGTTAAAGAAGGCGTAGCCCAGAAGCGCGCAAGCCAAAATAAAATACAGCCAGCCCGTACGCGTGGGCTTCTTGCCTCCGGGCATCCCCGGGATCTTTGGGTCCCGGGGAGTCTGGGAATTGTTATCGTTACGGTCGTCGGGCATCTTACGAATAAACCTCCGGTTTCAAAATGCCCAGATACGGAAGGTTACGATAGCGCTCGGCATAGTCGAGGCCGTAGCCCACCACAAAGGCATCGGGGCAATGGGTTCCAACATACTTGGGCGTGATGGCCGAGACGCGGTCCTCAACGTCCTTCCACAGGAAGGCGGCGACCTCCAGAGAAGCGGGCTTGCGGCTCTCGAGGTTCTTCATCAGATACTTGAGGGTCAGGCCCGAGTCCAGAATGTCCTCGACGATCAGCACGTCGCGACCGCGGATGTCGATATCCAGATCCTTAATGATACGCACGATGCCCGAAGACTTCACACCGTCGCCATAGCTCGAAACAGCCATGAAATCGATGTTGGTCGGTAGCTCAATCTTGCGCATCAGGTCGCCCATAAAGACAACGGCGCCGCGCAGGACCGCAATCAGCACCAGATCCTTACCCGCGTAATCGCGAGTAATCTCCTCGCCCAGGCGAGAGACGATACCGTCGATATCCTCCTGCGTGAACAGAACCTTCTCGATATCCGGATGTTGAGAAGCCATGACAACCCTTTCTTGTGCTTATCGCCCACACACCGCCGTATGGACGCGAACTTCACATTTTAGCAGCGCACGGGGTATATTTTCCAGCCCGTACGCCATCAGCGCGGGAATACCGTCAACGTCGCACAGAATAGCTGGCGTGGGACGCTATTCCGCATCGACCACGCGGAGCAGATATGCCACGCGCGTTGCGGCCGTGCACTTAAAACGCTCGTCCGCGCGAACTCCGGCGACCCACACCACGGCGCCCCCCGGCGCCGTCCTCACCATGGGCACGCCGGCGCGCTCGGAAACGGGAATGCGAGCCTCACCTAGCAAGTCGGATACCTTCTTGCTTCGGCCACTCATTCCTAACGGGCACATCACGTCTCCCGGTGCGGGACCGTCCACCCACAGGCGCGCCAATCGCGCCTCTGCAGGGATCTCGCCACGTGAGCCCGCCAGGATCCGCTCACTATCGCTGTCGGCAAAACCCAGGGCAGCCGCGTCTACCAAAGCTGTCACTTCCCCGGCAACCGCAAGCTCACGGGCGCGGCGCACGATATCGCATCCCGGCTCAACGGCCATCGGCTCTGCGACCAGCATGCGCCCCCCGCCCAACGGCAAACGACCGGGTACGGTAACCCAGTCCGCGACCAGGCCCTCGCGAGCCGCCGGCGCCTTAAACGCCAGCATGCCAAACTCAATGCGTGCGTCAATCCCCGCCGGAAGCGTGACCGAGCCTGTGCCCTCGGCAACGCAGGAAAGGACTCGCTCAACATGCCGCATCTCGGGACGAGCGTCCGGATCGATGCGTTTGATCGCCAGTCGCACGATGCGCCGCGCGATTACCACCTCGGCCGCAGCAAGGCGCCTGGCATCGAGCACCAGTGCGCCCGCTGCCTCTTTGCGCAAACAGCTTCGAAACGCCTGTGCCGACAGCTGGGATAGAAACGCATCTTCATCACCCAAGATCTCACAGGCGGCGCCAATCGTCTTGCAGACGCTCGCGTTGCGCTGCGCCACCACCGGCATCACTCGATGGCGCACGTAGTTTCGCAGATACGAGATATCCTCATTGCTCTCGTCTTCACGCCACGGCTGACCATGTACCTGTAGATAGCCCACGAGCTCGCCGTGAGTTAGGTCGAGCAAGGGACGCACCACGATATTCCTCCGGCGAGGAATGCTCGATAGGCCAGCGGGCCCCGAACCCTTAATCGCGTTCATCAAAAACGTTTCCGCGCGATCCGAAGACGTGTGCGCGGTGCAGATACGAGCCGCCGTTCGCGGTGCCCCCGTCTGGGCGCAGAGCTCGCGAACATACCTCCGCGCCGCGGCATAGCGCACCTCGCGGGCCGCGGCCTCAATATTGCCCGACTCCCCATCAAAATAAGCGTGCTCCACACACAGCGGTAAACCATATTGCGCGCAGAGCTCACGCACAAAGGCCTCGTCGCCATCGGACGCCTTGCCGCGCAGATGATGGTTTACATGCAGCACATGCAGGCGCTCGCGAGCAATGGGGGCGACACCGCATCCGTCTTGGATATCCAGCTTTGATGTGCACGCCATAAGAAGCAGTGCCGTCGAGTCCGCGCCGCCTGATACCATGAGCACGACAGGAGCAGCCTGCTGCCTCGTCCGGGTCTCATCGACTGCCCCAGGCACGGCATGGTGTCCATAATGCTGAGATACCGTAGGCATTTGCTTCCTCCTCTATTCGTCCGCACCCATTGTATCCTTTGGAATCTTATGTCTCGTCTGCACCTTCATATCCTCGGCAGTGGCTCTAAAGGCAACTGCGCACTCATCGAGGGCCCGCAGGGGCTCATTATGGTCGATGACGGACTGTCTCGCCGCGAGACATTAAAGCGCATGGCAGAACTGAGGCTCTCGGCAGACAACGTCTCGGCTCTTCTCATTACTCATGAGCATAGCGATCACATCAAGGGCCTCGATGTCTGGTGCAAGCACTGGCACGGCCCCCTCTTTGCCAGCAGGGGCACTCTTTCGAGCAAAGAAAATCTTTCGCATCTGCCTGTCGAGGAATTCGATCCCGGTGACACCCTATCCATTGCCGGCATCCACGTGCAAACCTACTCAACGTCACACGATGTCATCAATCCAGTCGGCTATCGATTCGACACCCTCGATGATTCCATCGGCTTTGCCACCGACACCGGAGAGCTATCGAGCCAAGCCATGAACACCCTCAAAGATTGTCGAGTCCTCGCGCTCGAAAGCAACCACGATGTGACCAGGCTGCGCGAGGGAGAATATCCCCGCTTTCTTCAGGAGCGCATCCTGTCTGCAAGGGGACACCTCTCCAATGGCCAAGCCGCCGAAGCCGCGCGCGAACTTGTTACCGATCGCACCGAACAGCTCATTGCCATGCATATCAGCCAAGATAACAATCGTCCGAGCCTTACCGTCAAAAGCTATGCCAAAACTCTGGCCGCAACTCTGGATGACGAGGTCGGCAGCTCCGCAACCCTTCTCCAAGGATCGCGAAAACTCTCGATACGCCCTGCGAGTCAGTATCAACCGGCAACCATTCAATAGACTGTCCTAGACAGCAAAAGGGGCCGAGAATCGCTTCCCAGCCCCTTTTGCTGTCTTTTAATAGCGCAGAACACCAACGAAGTTAGTCGATGGAGATCTTCGTAACGTTCTTCTTCTCGACGATCTTGGGAACCGTAACGGTCAGGATGCCGTCAGCGTACTTAGCCGAGAGGCCCTCGCTCGAAGCGTCCTTTAGATACACGCCACGCGTCGCGCTGTACGAGTTGAACTCCTTCTGCAGGAAGTTCTTGCCCTCGTTCTCCTCGTCTTCCTCGACATTCACGCTAATGGACAGACGGCCCTCGTTAAGTTCGACATCGATATCGTCCTTGGCGACGCCGGTCAGATAAGCCTTGACCTCATAGCCGTCGCCCTTATCCTCAACGTCAACGGGGAACGCCTTGGAAGCAATCGAGTTGTTTGCAAGGTCGGTCATATCATCAAACAGATCGAACAACGAGCTAGCAGAAGGACGAACGCCAAAAACCGAACGATAAGGAACCATGCTTGCCATGTTTACCACTCCTTTTAAGGACTGCCGAGTCATCTTCTAGGTGACTGGGACTTCTTTTGACGCTCTTATATATGCCCACCCAGTGCTCATATATACATCGACTATAAAGTTTTTTGAGTCCAGTACTATAAGCATATCTAAGTGTGTTTGACTCAGGTTTTAATAAGGTTAAGGTTCTTTGAACCAGAGCTTAAATTACAAGTATGTTCAAAGCTACAAATAGCAAGGGGCTTACAATGAGCGCGTACACGTTGTTGGTAACGAGCTAAAGGGCATCATGGACGACCAAAACCAGAACAAAATGTTTATGCCGACACGGGGGGAAGATACTTCCACGCAGCCGCCGCGGTTCCATCGCCCCCACATCTCGCAAGAGCCCATTAATGATCCGGAGCCCGAGTATGTGACGAGAAATCGATATCAAACACTCGAGGATGCCCAAACGGGACGTAAACATATGGGCGTCGCCTCGGGAGACCCTGTATATCTTAAAGACGCACCATTATCTAAAAACAGCGCAGCTAGTGATGAGCCACTGAAAGCATCAGCCGCTCATCAACAAAGAGGTTCTCGACCCAAGCAAACCTTGACGCATTCGGCTCGCTATCTCGAAACGCCAAAACAGGGAAAATCAATCTTCGTTTCGTCAAGTAAAAGACGCAAGCAGCATCGACTGACAATCCTGCTTTTGATCATTGCGGTCATAGCAGTTGCCCTTGTTATTCGATTTATTTTCTTTAAATAAAAGCTCAATACCAAAAACGATAAGATCGTCTGGTGTAAATGAGTCATTTACGCCCGGTAAACGCAAAAAAGGGGGAGGCCGCGAGGCCTCCCCCTTCTCAGTTCAAGCGCACGGCTCGGTGCCGTCCACCGGTCAGCGGCGCCCTGGCCTCCCACGGGCTGACCCCGCAGTACTCT
>USMR01000014.1 GCA_900555815.1 uncultured Collinsella sp. | reverse complement strand
GCCCGAAGAGCAAGGTCCGGTTATCGCCTTGCATCCCGACTATTTTGAGCTGTCCAAAGACTCGTTCATCTAATCAATCCCCATATAAGTTGCGGTGAAATAGGGACTGTTTTGTGACCTAGGTGGCGCAAACAGTCCCTATTTCACCGCAACTGCGTTGGGGTGTGACCGGGGCACAAAGATGCGGTGCCGCTTGGAGGAAAAGACCGGAAGCAAAGGTCCATTCCTCCAGACGGCGCCGCAGCTGTTTTGATGGCTCGGCTTTTACCGAAGTGGCTCAGTTGAGCGCGACTGCCAGCCGATTATACAAAGCGGCTCGGGGGCGTGTCGCTTCCGTCACGTTCTATCAGCATACAAGACGGTTTTGGTTCTTGTTCGTGACGGAAACGGCGCGCTTCCGAGCCGCTTTAAAAGAAAGGGGGCGAGGTCTAGGCCACGCCCCCTTTCACGATAGAGAGCTAAACCTAGCCGCGGACCTTCTTGACGACGTCCATGGCCTCGCGGGCGATCTGCTCGACCTTGGAGAAGTCGCCGTCGGCAAACAGGGCCGGCTTGACCATCCAGGTGCCACCGCAGGCGATGATGGCGGAGGAGCTCAGGTACTCCTCGACGTTGGCGGTGCTCACGCCGCCGGTAGGCATAAAGCGGTGACCGACAAACGGAGCGGCGAGGGCCTTGATGGTGTTCAGGCCGCCATACTGGGACGCGGGGAAGAACTTGGTGACCTTGAGGCCCAGGTTCTCGGCTGCGGTGACCTCGGAGGGGGTCACGGTGCCGGGAAGGACGGGCAGCTCGATGTCGATGCAATGCTTCACGACGTCCTCGTTGTAACCCGGGGAGACGATGAACTTGGCACCGGCGGCGCGGGCCTGCTCAACCTGCTCGACGGTCAGGACAGTGCCGGCGCCAACGCACATCTCGGGCTCGGCCTCGGCCATAGCGGCGATGCACTCGGCGGCGCAGGCGGTGCGGAAGGTGACCTCGGCGGACTTCATGCCAGCTGCCATAAGAGCGTGGGCGAGCGGGGCGGCGTCCTCGACCTTGTCGAGCACAACGACCGGCACGATGCCCAGGGACTCAAGCGTGGTGTAGAACTGATCGAACATGATGTTCCTTTCGATGTGTGGCGCGCATGGGCGCGTGATTACCAAATGTGCTGGTCAGGAGCCGATTTTGGATTGGTTATCGGAGGCACTGCTTGGGGTTCAAGCAATTCCAAAACCGGCTGCTCGACCAGTCATGTAGGGAATGCCAGACAAAACCGGAATGGGACTGGTGGTTTTGCCCGACCGGAGGAATCGGGGAGCGGGCCGCAGGGGTATGGGATTGGAAAGCTGCGGCCCGCGGAATGGAGACGGACTAGCGCGCGACGCGGGTGCCACCGTCGGCGGCGGATGCCACGGCTGCGATCTCGCCTGCGGTCACCAAGTTGGAATCGCCCTTGATAGTGAGCTTGAGGATCGAGGCTGCAATCGCGTAGTTGACGGCATCCTGCGGGTCAAAGTCGTTGATGAGGGCATGGACGAGGCCGGCGTTGAAAGCGTCGCCGGCGGCAACGCCCTCGAGTACGTGCACGTCGTGAGCAGGGGAGAACCAGTGCTCGCCGCTCTCGGCCTCAAAGAGCATGCCCATCCAGATGGAGCGCTCGACGCAGGAGATGTTGCGGACGACCGAGGCGACCTTCTTGCAGCCGTACTCGGCGCAGATCTGACGGGCCATCTCGACATAGGTGTCGCGCTCCTCGATGCCGTGGGCAAGGGAGCCAGAGACGCAGGTCATACCGAGGCCAGCAGGCGCATCCTCGTCGTTGGCGATGCAGATGTCGACGAGCGGCAGGAGTTCCCTCATGGTGGCCTGCGACTTCTCGGGCGACCACATCTTGCCGCGATAGTTCACGTCGCACACGGTGGTGATGCCCTTGGCGCGGCAGACGGCGAGCGCCTCCTTGCAGGCGGCGGCCATCTCATCGGAGACGGCGGGGGTCACGCCGGAGAAATAGAAGACATCGATGCCCTTGAGGATCTCGTCCCAGTTAAAGACGTCGCGCTTGGCCATGTTGATGGCAGAGTACTTGCGGTCGTAGACGCAACCGTTACCGCGCTGCGAGGCGCCGACCTCAAACACATAGGAGCCAAGACGGTCGCCCTGACGCACGACGCGCGTGGTGTCGACGCCGTAGGCCTTCAGCGAACGCAGGGCGCACTCGCCCAGACGGTTGGCCGGGACAACGGAGACGTAAGCGGCCTTGTCGCCCTGGTAGGCCAGGGAAAGCGCAGTGTTGGGTGAGAGCCGCATCATGATCTCGCCGACGGAAACAACCGTTTTACCCATGGTCGCGCAGTTCCTTTTACTCGTGCGTACACCTTTGATATGGCGTTGGCACGCAAGTGCCAAGACGGTAGGGTGCGTCTTTGCACCTGCGTGCCAACGCTCGCCGAAATCGGTTTACGAAATCGGTTTCGTTTCGAGTTGTAGTATACTCACCTACAGCGTTTTGCAACCGAGATTTTTAAAAAAATGCCTAAAATGGCTCAGACCGCCGACAATTGGGAAACGGGGTGCGCTATGGCGCAGATGAGAATCAAGGACATTGCCGCCGAGGCGGGCGTGAGCCCGGCCACGGTTTCGCGCTATCTCAACAACCGCCCCGGGCAAATGACCGAGGAGACCCGTGCTCGCATCGCGGCAGTTATCGAGCGCACCGGCTATCGCCCACGTGCCGCCGCGCGCAATCTGCGCAGCTCGCGTACGAACCTCATCGGTGTGATTCTGGCTGACATCGCCAACCCGTTCTCGAGCGCCATGCTCGAGGGCCTTTCCGCCAGCGCCGCGGCGCGCGGCTGCTCGCTCATGACGGCCATTAGCGGCACCGACCCCGCTAAGGAAGCGGAGTCGCTCACCAGCCGTATCGATGCCGCCGTGGACGGCCTGGTCGTCAACACCTGCGGAGGCAATGACGAGGCGATCGCCGCGGCAGCGGGACGTCTGCCTGTTGTGCTGCTCGACCGCGACGTTGCCGACGGCGGTGTCGATCTGGTGACATCTAACAACCGTGAGCTAGTCGCCGGCTTGGTAGACGCCTTGGCCGCTGCGGGCAGCGAGCGTCTGTGCCTGCTCACCGAGGCAAGCGACGATAGCCCCGTGCGTCGAGAGCGCGCCGAGGCCTTTACCGACGAGCTGTCGCGACGCGGCCTTGCGGGCGAGGTCGTCACCCTGGCCGACGGTGGCGCCACGGGCGTCGGTCGCTTGGACGAGACCATGCGTGACTATGCCGGCAAAAAGCTCGGCCTCATTGCCGTCAACGGCCTGGTCTTCCTGCGCCTGACCGAGGCGCTGGCGCAGCTTGGTCCCTCGCTGCCGGCGGGGCTCAAGATCGCGACGTTTGACGACTACCCCTGGAACCATGTGCTCTTTGGCGGTGTGACCACGGCAGCGCAAGACACCCTTACCATTGCCGAGCGCGTAGTCGAGCGCCTCTCCGAGCGCATCGACGTTGTTACCACCACCGTGGGCGAGGCCGCAAAGCTCGCCCCCAAACGCATCGAGATCCCCGGCCACATCGAACACCGCGCATCAACCTCGCGCTAGTCTGTGTGATAATATATAGACAATGTCATACAGGAGGTATCCATGGCTGCGTCTGTGCTGAGTGTGCGAGTGGACTCGTCAATTAAAGACTCATTTGCCGAGCTGTGCGAAGAGCTTGGCATGACTTCGTCTGTTGCGGTCAATATGTTTATGAGGCAGATGCTGCGCGAGCGCTCTCTGCCGTTTGTTCCTTCACTTGGTAAAAGCTCTGCGAGCGAAAGCGCCGCGACGGGCATTTTGGATACTGCCCAGATTGAGTCCGCCGTTCGCGAGGCAGCCAGCTCGATTCCCGCCATCAAGACCGTGATCCTTTTTGGTTCGTATGCCCGTGGCGAGGCGCATGCCGATAGTGATATTGACTTGCGTCTCGAAGTCGATCGCGAGCAGGGCTTTGGTCTTTTTGCGCTGTCGGCGTTTGGCGAGGCGGTGCGCAAAGAAACCGGGAGGCAGGTTGATCTCGTCTCTAGTGATCATCTTGATGACGAACTTGCCGCGGTAATCGAGCGCGAAGGAGTGATCCTTTATGATCGCGCGTAAGTCAGACAGCCTTCGCGCCCAAGAGGTTTTGGAGGCCATCTCCGAAACGAACGAGCGCATCAAGGCTTTTGATATCACCGAGGACCAGTTTCTGCATGCGAATGACGTGCGGACGAGGGCGTTGGCGGACTCCCTTTTGATGTGTGCGCTTAGGGTGACGGAAGAAGCGGGCAAATTGTCGGAACGCTCGCAGCGGTTTCATCCCGAAATTGAATGGCGTGGAATTATCGGCATGAGAAATTATCTTGCGCATGATTACGGCAATGTCGACCGCTCGGTTGTTTGGGATGCAGTGACGATGGAGTTCCCTGCGCTGGAACGAGCCTGTAGACAAATTGTCTCCGAATCTGAACGCTAACCGCTCGTTCGCAACGGCCTGTTCGCGCACGTTTTTTGAGCGCTTGATACGCTTTAACCCTGCGGAAACATTTTTCTGCGATAGTATCTGCGATATAGACCAGTCGAAACCCGCCCGAAAGAAAGGGGAGCGACATGAACCAGCAGAACATCGATTACGTACTTCGCTCTGTAGAGCAGCGTGACATCCGCTTTGTGCGTCTGTGGTTTGTCGACATTCTCGGCCGCCTCAAGAACTTTGCCATTAGCCCCGAGGACCTCGAGGTCGCTTTTGAGGAGGGTATTGGCTTTGACGGCTCCGCCATAGAGGGCTTTGCCACGCCCGAGGAAGCCGACATGCTGGCGTTTCCCGGCTATCTGCTCAACGTGGGCGCCGAGCTGGAGTATTACTACTTCCCCGACGAGCACACCCCCGAGCCGCTCGACAACGTGGGCTACTTCGATCTTTCGGTGAGCGATGCCGCCCGCGACCTGCGTCGCAACACGGTCCTCACGCTCGAGAAGATGTCCGTGCCCGTGGAGTACACCTTCCACGCCGCCGGCCGCTCGCAGCACGGCATGAGCCTGCGCCACGCCGAGGCCCTGAGCATGTCCGACGCCATCACCACGGCCAAACTCATCATTAAGCAGCAGGCCTACGAGAGCGGCTGCCACGCATCCTTTATGCCCAAGCCGTTGGCAGGCGAGGACGGCAGCGCTATGTTCCTGTGCCAGTCGCTATTCGACCACGACGGCAACAACGTCTTTTGGGGCGAGGACGACGAGAGGTACCATCTTTCCGATATCGCCAAGCACTACATGGCCGGCATCTTGGCGCACGCGCGCGAGATCAGCGCCATCACCAACCCCACGGTCAACTCGTACAAGCGCATCACCACGGGTGGCGACTCCGTGCCGCAGTACGCCACGTGGGGCTTGCGCAACCGCGCGAGTATGGTCCGCATCCCGGTCTACAAGCCCGGCAAGCAGCTGTCCACGCGCATCGAGCTTCGTAGCCCCGACCCCATGGCCAACCCGTACCTGGTCAACGCCGTCACGCTGGCGGCTGGTCTGGACGGCATCGAGCGCAAGCTGGAGCTCCCGCCCGAGGCAACGGCCGAGACGCTCAAGCTTACCGACCGCCAGATGGTCGAGGCCGGCTACACGCCGCTGCCGCGTTCGCTCAAAGAGGCGCTCGACGTGTTTGAGGACTCGCAGTTTATGAAGGATGCCCTCGGCGAGCATATCCACAGCTTCTTCCTCAAAAAGAAGCGCGACGAGTGGCATAAGTTTGAGTCCACGATCACCGAGTGGGAGATCAAGCACTACCTGGCGAACTCCTAATCGCGCTGACTTGTTCCAGTACGATTGAGCTCATTTCCTTGGAGGCCGATATGTCCGAAAAGAGTGCCCTGTTCATGGCGCGCACGACGCGCTTCCACGAGTTTGCCCGCAGCTTGACGACCACCCTGGGTGTCGAGGTGAGCCTGGCTACCCCCGATTCGCCGACTGCGGCGCACGACTTTGACCTGCTGATCCTCGATTCCGACGGCATCCGCAGCGACCGCATCGATCAGATTGCCAAGTGGCTTGACGATCGTGGCGGCGTCCCCATGTTGGTGATCGTCGACGACAAGGCGCTCGGCACCCTGCGCCTGCCGAATCACGCGCATGCCGACTTTGTATGCCCCACGGCGACGCCCAACGAACTCAAGGCTCGCGCACAGCGCCTGATGGGCGAGGAGGAGACCGTCACCGCCGACGATGTGCTCAACATCGATAACCTCGAGATTAACCTGGCCACCTATCAGGTGACGCTCGATGATGAGCCCATCGACCTGACGCTGATGGAGTACTCGCTGCTGAGCTTTTTGGCGACGCACCCCAACCGTGCCTACAGCCGCGAGGTGCTGCTGCACCGCGTGTGGGGCTTTGAGTACTGCGGCGGCACGCGCACCGTCGACGTGCACATCCGACGCATCCGCTCCAAGGTGGGCCCGCAGATCGCGGCACATATCACCACCGTCCGCGGCGTGGGCTATCTGTTTAAGGACTAGCTTTCCACCACAAAGGGGACAGGCACTTTTGTGGTGGTTTTGACGCAGGTACGGATTCCTTTCGGGTCTGCGGCAGAACTTAAGCCTTCCTAAAAGATTGCGTTCTCATACACTTGCGCCCGCATATTGGGGTACAACTCAACGTGAACAATGATGGCCCGCCACATGTTTGGCGGGCCTTTGGTTATTTGACGAAAGGATCGCAGCTATGAGCGAGTACGATTCCCAGCGTCCCCAGGATGCGGGCAACGCCGGCGAGACCCAGCAGCAGCCGCGTGTGCAGGTGGAGTCGACGCCTGCCGGTAGCAACATTCCCTATGTGCAGGCCTACGACACGCAGACCGGCCAGCCGCTGGGCGGTCAGCAGGTTGTAAACAAGCACACGGTGGTCAAGACCAAGACTAAAAAGCTGCCGATCTTTATTACGGCACTCGCCGGCTGTGCCTGCGGCGCCCTGCTGGTCATTGCGCTCATTATGAGCGGCACGCTCGATATCGGCGGCGGCAAGAATGCCGTGACGGCGGGTGCTTCGGGTTCGTCGACGCAAAAGATCACGATCGACTCCGAGGACACCACGCTGGCCGAGGCCGTTTCTGCCAAGGCCCTGCCCTCCGTCGTTTCCATCACCGCCACTTCGAGCGGTAGCCAGAATGGCTCGCTTTCGCAGTCTGCCGACGAGTCGGATAGCTCGGGCAGTGTCGGTTCGGGCGTGGTGCTCGATACCGAGGGCCACATCCTCACCAACAACCACGTGGTCGATGGCTATGACCAGTACGTGGTGACCATGGACGACGGCACCACCTACGAGGCCGAGTTCGTGGGCAACGACGCCTCGAGCGACTTGGCCGTCATCAAGCTCAAGGACGCCGACGCCTCCAAGCTTACGCCGATCGAAATTGGCGACTCCTCCAAGCTCAACGTTGGCGAGTGGGTTATGGCGATCGGCTCGCCGTTCGGCAACGAGCAGTCTGTCTCCACGGGCATTGTGTCGGCGCTGTATCGCTCCACGGCCATGAGCTCTACCAGCGGTAACACTATCTACGCCAACATGATTCAGACCGATGCCGCCATCAACCCGGGCAACTCCGGCGGCGCGCTCGTCAACGACAACGGTGAGCTGGTGGGCATCAACTCGCTCATCGAGAGCTACTCGGGCTCCAGCTCGGGTGTTGGCTTTGCCATTCCGGTCAATTACGCCAAGAACATTGCCGACCAGATCATCGACGGCAAGACGCCGGTGCATCCGTACATGGGAGCTACGCTTTCGAGCGTCAATGCGCTTAACGCCCGCACCAACAAGCTGAGCACCGATAGCGGCGCGTATGTGGCGAGCGTCGTTGAGGATGGTCCTGCCGCCAAGGCCGGCATTCAGGAGGGCGATGTCATTACCAAGCTGGGCGACGACGAGATTACGAGCGCCGATGGCCTGATCATCGCGCTGCGCAGCCACGAGGTGGGCGAGAAGGTCGAGATCACGCTCATGCGCGGCAAGGAAGAGAAGAAGGTCACCGTCGAGCTGGGCTCCGATGAGGAGCTGCAGAACCAGCAGCAGGACGACAGTTCGACCGACACCGGCAACGGCGGTATTACCGACGAGCAGCTGCGCCAGTACCTGGAGGAGCTGCTGGGCCAGCAGGGCCAGGGTCAGGGCTACGGCCAGGGTTACTAACGAGCCATTTCGCACATGCCGAAGCCAGAGGGGCTGTCCCATCAACGCGGGACAGCCCCTCTTTTCTTATTGATCCGTTGGGGACGGAGGAAAACGGATCACTTGTGGCTGGCAAGAGGCCTGGTTCGTAATGGTCTGGACAGTTAGTTCAGATACGTATAAATCTGGGGCAGCTTGGGATGCGTTTTGAGCAATTTTTGATTGGGATGGGGTTTGAATGGGTGTTTGGGAGGGCGAGCGGGACGTTTACATGGTCTCAGGGAGCCCAAATTAGTTGAAACAGGGGTGTTCGTGTCTAATCCAGCTCTAGGATTTATACGTATCTGAACTAACTGTCCACCCCAGTCTGGCGGCTGCCGATTCGGTGCGGTTTGAGACCGCTATTCGGCCCCATTGCGACCGGTGGTACTCTTGTATCCGTTTGAAATCGAGCGAAGGAGTGCCGCTATGGAGCAATCGAGCCTGTTTGGTGACGGCGTGGACATCGATACCGAAACACCCGCGACCGCGGAAGCCACCGCACCGGACGATGCCCGTGCCCAGGCGGCAGCGCGTGCGGCCGAGCTGCGCCACGAGCTCGATTACCACGCCTATCGCTACTACATGCTCGATGCGCCCGAGATCACGGACGCCGCCTTTGACAAAATGCTCGTTGAGCTGCAGGAAATTGAGGCGACCTACCCCGATCTGGTAACGCCCGACAGCTACACCCAACGCGTGGGCGGCTACGTGAGCGAGCAGTTTATGCCGGTCACGCACATGGCGCGCATGTATTCCATGGACGATGCCATGGATCTGGACGAGCTCGACGCGTGGCTCCAGCGCACCGAGGATGCGCTCGGTGCCGGCAGCGTTACCTATACCTGCGAGCTAAAGATTGACGGCCTGGGCGTGGCCCTTACCTACCAAAACGGCACCTTCGTACGTGCGGCCACACGTGGCGATGGCACCACGGGCGAGGATGTGTCGCTCAACGTGCGCACCATCAAGGATGTGCCCATGCACCTGTCCGAGCCGGCGCTTGTCCACATGGGCGCCGACCGCGAGCGCACCATTGAGGTGCGCGGCGAGGTCTACATGCCTAAGGGCAGCTTTGTGCGCCTGAACGACGAGGCCGATGCCGAGGGCCGCGACCCCTTCGCCAACCCGCGCAACGCCGCCGCCGGCAGCCTGCGCCAAAAGGATCCCAAGGTCACGGCGCGCCGCGACCTGGCCACCTTTATCTATGCCATCGCCGATACCGACCCGCTGCACGTCCACAGCCAGCGCGAGTTCCTCGATTGGCTGCGCAGTGCCGGCTTTAGCGTCAACCCCAACGTGGCACGTTGCGCCACGCCGGCCGAGGTCCACGAGTTCTGCGCCCAGGCGCTCGAGCACCGCGGTGACCTCGATTACGACATCGACGGCGTGGTCGTAAAGGTCGATAGCTTTCAGCAGCAGCTCGACCTGGGCTTTACCGCCCGCGCGCCGCGCTGGGCCATTGCCTTTAAGTTCCCGCCCGAGGAAAAGCAGACCGTCCTGCGCGAAATTCGCATCCAGGTGGGCCGCACCGGCGTGCTCACGCCGGTCGCCGAGTTCGATCCGGTGACGGTCGCCGGCTCCACCATCGCGCGCGCTACGCTGCACAACATCGACGAGATCCGCCGAAAAAACGTGCGCGAGGGCGATACCATCATCGTGCACAAGGCGGGTGACGTGATCCCGGAGGTCGTGGGCCCGGTACTCGACAAGCGCCCGGCCGATTCGGTCGACTGGCACATGCCCGAGGTCTGCCCCGTGTGCGGCAGCCCCGTGGTCCACGAGGACGGCGAGGTCGCTTACCGCTGCGTCTCCATCGACTGCCCCGCGCAGCTCAAGGAGCGCCTGCTCCACTGGGTGAGCCGCGGCTGCATGGACGTCGACGGCCTGGGCGACGAGATTGTCGACAAGATGATCGCCGCCGGGCTGATTCACGATGTCGCTGACTTCTACCAGCTCACGGTTGACGACATCGCCGGGCTGGACACGGGGCGCACCTATGCCAGCTCAAACAGCAAAAAGGGCGTCAAGAAGGGCGATCCCATTCCGGTGGGCCTCAAGACGGCCGAAAAGATCATCGCCGAGCTCAACAAGTCCAAGAGTCAGCCGCTCGGTCGCGTGCTGTTTGCCCTGGGTATACGCCACGTGGGCAAGAGCGTGGGCGAGGTCATCGCCGAACGATTCCTGTCGATTGACAAACTTATCTTGGCGAGCGAAGAGGACATCGCCGAGTGCGAGGGCATCGGTCCCAAGATCGCGGCGAGCGTCAAGCAGTTCCTGGCCGTGCCCGAAAACCTTGCCGTGCTGGAGCGCCTGCGTCAGGCGGGCCTGTCGCTCGAGGTCGACCTGGGCGCCGCGCACGCGCAAGCCGCAGCCGACGCTGGCGTGGCGGGCGAGCTCGCCGACGCACAGCCGCTTGCGGGTTTAACCTTTGTGCTCACTGGTACACTCGTCAACCGCACGCGCGACGAGGCGGGCGCGGCGCTCAAGGTGCTCGGCGCCAAGGTTTCGGGCAGCGTGTCGAAGAAGACGAGCTATCTGGTCGCCGGTCC
>USMR01000013.1 GCA_900555815.1 uncultured Collinsella sp. | reverse complement strand
AATCGATATCACCATTTTTGAGCAGCCGGTCGCGATCGTTCCAGTCAATATCGACAAACTGCGGCTTGAGCCCCGCACGCTCACACGCCTCGTGGGCGATATCGATATCGATACCGGCGTAATCGCCTGTGGTATCGACATATACATAGGGGTCGTTATCCGTAACGCCAATTTTGAGCACAGGGAGATCCTCGTCAGCCGTACTCGGCGAGGAAGAACTATTTCGATCGGTATACGTCAGGACAGCCGTACAGGCAGCAACAAGAACTATGAGCGCGAACGAGACGATGACGACTCGTTTAATACGTCTAGGCACGCGCCTCTTTTCATCGAAATGGCAGTAGAGGTTCATTTTATTACCGGGAGCTGCCGCAGCAGCGAAAAAAGCGCCTCACCCAAGATGGGCAAGGCGCCAAAGGTTGAAATGCATCCGCGAGCGCTCGAATAAGGATAACCAAACTCGAAGCACAGCTGCTCCCGAATGCACCCCGACCGCTGCCTCGTTCAGGCCGTTGGCGCCGACCGCGTATCTGGCGGTTTCCGACGCGCCGCACTGCACGCGACACACGGGCTGAAGTCTTTAACGTAAAAGCCCCGTTGGTAAAACGAGTTACCAACGGGGCTTGGACTGAAAGGTCGCGCTTAAACGAGAGGGCGCCCTAACACTCGAGACGTTTGCGCATAAGCGCAAAGGCAATCAGCGAAGCGCCGACAACGGTCATAATAAAGGCGACGGCAAGGGTTTGGTCGCCCGTGTTGGCGAGCGCACCCTTAGTAGTCTTAGCGGACGTTTTGGTTACCTTGGTCGTCGTCTGCTGACCGGGTTGGGACGGCGTCACGGGCTGCGCAGGCTGAGCCGGCTCCCCCTTGGCCTCCTCGCCCGTCACCACGTACGTCGAGAAGTGGCTCGTGCGGAAGCAGAGGTAGTCGCCCTCGGTCCACGTATCCATAGCCTGAGTGGAACCATCCTCGGCAACGTAGAGCACCTTGAGATTGGTGAGCGCCTTCATGGCGGCAGTCATCTTGACACGGACGATGAAGGACATGCCTTCGTAGTCCTCGATAACCTCGCCGTCCTTGAGAAGCTTGATATCGAGCTTATCGGCAACCTTGGTAGTCCCCTGCTCAAGGCCGGAAATCGTAGCATTGGCGGCATCGGTAAGATCCGTCGGTTCCTCGACCACAAGAGAGATGCTGTTGTTCTGGGCAATGCCGGCAGCGACATTGTTCTCGGCGCTTACGCTAACGTCCGTTCCGTTGCTACCCGCAACGCCTGCAATGGTCTTTGCCGCTACGATAACGGCGCAGGTCGCGGTTTTGTCGCCACAGGTGGCGGTAATCGTGGCGGTACCGGCCTTAAGCGGCGTCACGACGCCGTCTTTGACCGTGGCGATCGACGAGTCGCTGGAGGTCCAGCTCACCGTCGTATCGTCTGCATCGGCAGGACTCACCGTTGCGGAGAGCTTTGTGGAGGCATCACCGACGGTAAAGGACAGGCTCGTCTTGTTGAGCTCAACCTTTTGGGCGGGATTGGTCACGGTCACCGAAACGGTCTGGGAGAGCGACCCTGCAGTGATGACAAAAGAACCAGAACCGGTCTTGAGGGCGGTAACGGTGTAGGAGCCATCACCGTTGTCGACAACCTTAAACGCCTTCGAAGCGCCCGTGTCATCCAGAGCAAGATTGGTCTCGTCGACCTCACCCGCAAGGGTTCCAGCAAGAGAAACCTTCACGGTGCCCTCTTCGCCCTTCTTGAGGCCGAGGACGCTCTGGTCGACCGTAAGGTTCGTTGCGGGATTAGAGACGGTCACCGCGCAATCCTGAGAATAGGTGCCGCCTTCAGTCGAAACGGTGATGATTGCGGCGCCCTTGGAGACAGCCGCCACCTTTCCGGTTTGATCGACTGTAGCGACACTTTCGTTGCTGGACTTCCAGACAATCGTCTGGTTAGCCTCCGCGGGAACGACCGCCGCCTTAAGCTGCTCGGTTGCAGCGCCCACAAGCACGACCTTCTGCTTATCGAGCGTGATGCCCGTAGCAGGCTGAATAACCGTCACCTTGCACGTGGCGCTATGCTCTCCGTCCTCAGTGGTGACGGTAATCGTAGCAACACCTGCCTTGACCGGGGTCACGACGCCGTCTGCAACCGTGGCGACCGTAGGATCGCTCGACGACCAGGACAAGTTCTTGTTCGTTGCATTATCGGGCTCAACCGCTGCGGTCAACGTCGAGGGCTCACCGCCCACAGCAAGCTTAAGGTTTGAAGCGCTGAGCTTGACGCCCGACACCTTTACAACCGGAGTGGTTACCGTAATCGCATCCGTGGTTGCAGAGACCCCATCAACCGTTGCCGTGATCGTGGCATCACCGTCACCGACAGCGGTAACAAGACCGTTAGCGTCGACGGTAAGGACGCTCTCGTTGGAAGAGGACCAAACAACTTGGCTGGCCTTGTCATCAGGGGAGACCTTTGCCTTCAGCTGCTGAGTCGTGCCTTTATCCATGGAGGTTGAGTAGCTGTCCGCAATGGAAACCGCAGTCTTTGCAGGCTCCTCGCCAGGCTTGACAACATGAACGGTCATCGTGTCGCAGAGACGACCACCCAAGTACATTGAAACCGTTGCATCGCCGTAACTATGAGGCACTAAATACCCCAAGTAACTGCCACCACTAAACATCGGTCCTTTTACCTCGAGGACATCCGGATTATCTGAAGTGAAAGCATACTTTGCGCCGGCATAGGAGTCCATCAATTCCTCAGCGCTTTTACTCAGCACGCCCTTTGGATATTCAAACCCCCTGTCACATTCCAGCCAAAGCCAATCTTTGGATATACTATCTGAACTGACCTCACAGGGAAATGTATAATCGCTCGACACAAACTTAGCCTTCGAAAGGCTCACTTCCGCAGGGTCGACAACCTCTATCTCAAAGGGATGGTCATTGCCAAGGCCATCACGAGCATGAGCCTTAACGGTGCCAGGCTTTATTGCCTTAAACGAGTTTTCACCACCGATAAGCTCAACGACATCGTTGCTTTCCAGAGAATAGGTTACAGCGCCAAAGTCCGCACCCCAATGTCCGCGCTGGCATGCCTTCAGTACTTCATTTGGAGAAACGTTGAGAATGGCAGTCAGATAATCGCTGTCCCCAACCAGCATCTTTTGCTTTTTGTTCCCACGCTCATTGAATCCGGGCTCCTGATTCTCGGTTACAACATCACATAGCTTCTTCGTCTCAACTTCACCGTTGCAATAGTCGACAAGAACCTTGGCCTCTTTAGCATCTTTCGACAACGCCTCGAGTTGCAAAGAAGCGCTTAGCTCGGAAGTTCCATATGATGAATAATTCGAATTCACCCTTGCCTGGACTTTGGAATCCTTTGAGGGGTCTTCCTTAATAACAAAATATGTGGCCGCACGGCTCTCGTCCACGGGACGAACGTCAACTCTCCCCTCTAGTAATGCATAATGCGTGTTCCCGCATTTTTGCGGACAATCATCCGTGTAACCCAGCGTTGCGGTGTTTGTTGTCGCACCAGATTGGTCGTAAGAAACGAAACTGACCTTAATTGGATTGACTTTAGCCACACTTTTAATCTTAAGAGAACCGTTTAAACTCTCGTCGGTCTTGCTCTTCAGGGTTATAGTCGTTGTGCCAACTTTGGTGGGGCTAATTGTCAATACCCAACTATGTGACTCATAACTTACCTTAGCGATATCCTCGTCAGACGATATGATATCGATATCGCTAGGGTCAATGTGCGCCCATTCGTGATTTTTATTAAAAAAGGAAAGCCTTCCTTTCACCGTCTGTCCAACAGCGACATCAAATTCTGAC
Source organism: uncultured Collinsella sp. (assembly GCA_900555815.1). Taxonomy (GTDB): domain Bacteria; phylum Actinomycetota; class Coriobacteriia; order Coriobacteriales; family Coriobacteriaceae; genus Collinsella. Next base: position 7,264 of record USMR01000013.1, on the reverse strand, counting down.
CACACATCGCCTGTAGACGAATCGTATGGGAGAAACGATGCACCCATGGAACCGTCCTGCGACTCCAGCATGACAGCATCCGCATGCGGAGCGGCCACCGTCAGCCCAAACGTTGCCGCCGTTAAAGCAACACAGATGCCTGTGGCTATCCTCCAAAACCCTTTTCTCATTCCCCTAAGTCCAATCTCTCGTGAAAAAACGCAGCATTCTCCCACACCTTAAAATTGGCTTAAGGATACCCCCCCCCGACAGTTACCGGCAAGGTAATGTTTGTCAGATGTCTCAAATTATCGGCAAGCAGCACAGTTGACGCGCATATATCGCTGACGTCCAGCTTTCTAGGTGCGCTCATGCACAAGCCCCGCTGGCAGAGCGAGCTGCGAGCGGGGCTTGTGTTGGAAAGTCGCACTCGAACGAGGGCCGCGGAGAATTGATCGATTTGACTACCTCCCCGATCGGTCAATTAGAACTCGAGCTGCTCCAGGCGATCGAAGACCGTGTCGATGCGGGTGAGGAAGTCCCACGGGTCAAAGATCTCGTCGAGCTTCTCCTGGCTGACGGTGCAGCGCGGATCGGCCTCGAGGCGCTCCTTAAAGGTAGGACCGTAGACGCAATCCTGCACCTCGTGCCACGTGGCCATGGCGTTTTCCTGCACGATGGCATAGGCATCCTCGCGGGTGATGCCTGTATCGACGAGAGCCAGCAGCACCTTGGAGGAGAAGATGAGGCCGCGGGTCTTGTTGAGATTGGCCATCATGCGGGCAGGGTACAGCTGCAGGCCGTCGATGACGCGGATGAGGCACTGGAACATGTGGTCAAGGGCGATGAAGCTATCGGCCTGGGCGACGCGCTCGGCAGAGGAGTGCGAAATGTCGCGCTCGTGCCACAGGGCAACGTTGTCGAAGGCGACCTGGGCGTTGGACTTGACGATGCGCGAAAGGCCGCAGACCTTCTCCATAGTGATGGGGTTGCGCTTGTGCGGCATGGCGGAGCTGCCCTTTTGACCCTTGCGGAACGGCTCCTCGGCCTCGAGCGTATCGGTCTTCTGCAGGTTGCGAACCTCGGTCGCAATGCGCTCGCAGGTAGCTGCCGTGGTAGCGAGCACGCCGGCAAGGTAGGCGTGGTGGTCACGGCTGATGACCTGCGTAGACAGCGGATCGTGAACCAGACCAAGGTGCTCGCAGACATACTCCTCCACGAACGGCTCGATGGAGCTGTACGTGCCGATAGCGCCCGAGATGGCACCGAAGGCGACGTTCTTGCGGGCATCCTCAAGACGGTCCAAATCGCGCTTGAGCTCCCAAGCCCAAGAGCCAAACTTCATGCCGAAGGTCATCGGCTCGGCGTGAATACCGTGAGTACGGCCGGCGCAGAGCGTGTTGCGCTCCTCGAAGGCACGGCGCTTGCAGATCTCGCCGAGCTTCTTGACGTCCTCGATGATAAGGTCGCAAGCCTGAGTGAGCTGGTAGCACAGAGCCGTATCACCCAGGTCAGAGCTGGTCATACCGTAGTGAACCCAGCGGCTGGGCTTGGGCTCGCCCTCGGGGACGTCGGCGTCGATGTACTCCTTCATGTTGGTCAGGAAGGCGATGACATCGTGGCGCGTGACCTCCTCGATCTCGTCAACCTTCTCCTTCTCAAAGTTGGCGTGGTCGCGAATCCACTGGGCCTCTTCTTTGGAAATACCGATCTTGCCGAGCTCCGCCTGGGCCTCGCAGGCCAGGACCTCGATCTCCTGCCAAATGGCGTACTTGTTCTCGAGGGAGAAGATGTGTCCCATCTCCGGGCGGGTATAGCGATCGATCATAGCGGCTCCTTTTTGGTTATTGGCACGTTGGTCGTAACCCAACCATTGTACCGTGCGCGGGTGCAAGTATGGGCAGTAGGCATTAACCTAACATTTTGGAATTGGAGCGGGCATGGGGACGTCCGCGTATTTGCTTCGCAAATACGCACCGGCTGCGGTCGGCAGACCCGGTCCGCGCACACGCACGGGCACAGCGGGTTGGACCCGACGTTCCCGAGGTCCCCCGTACTCGATGGAGCGGGCAACGGGACATCCGCGTATTTGCTTCGCAAATACGCACCGGCTTCAGGCGCCTGTCGGCGCCTTCGCCTGCTCGCTACAAACGCTTCGCGTTTGCTTAACGCTCGCACCCTGGCGGGTTCGAGTCCCGGCGCTTGGTAGTAAAAAGCACGGCAACGTAACGCTGCCGTGCTTGTGCTTTTTACTGGAGCGGGCAACGGGACTCGAACCCGCGAGTGTCAGCTTGGGAAGCTGATGCCTTACCACTTGGCGATGCCCGCATATGTGGGGGATAGTATAACGCGGTTGTCTTGTTCGATACAAGGGTGTCGATGCTTGTTTTAGCTGTGGAGAATCGTTTGAAAACCGCGCCAATTGTGGAGATGAGGACCTTTGTCTTTCTTTTCTTACCATCTTCTACCTGCACTTTTATCTGATTGTTGTATTTGAGCTCGATTTGTCAGAAATCGGGCAAGCTTTTGGTCAGGCTCCGGTACTTACCCGCATGAACCTCGGGGGTAGCCTCATCCTACGCGTCGCAGCCTCCCCGTGCGGCGCACGAGGGATAAGGAGCAGCCATGTCCAACGCACCCACGCACTCTGTCCACAGCGCAATCGCAACAGGTCCGCTGCTCCTGCTCCTCTTCCTGCTTTTCGGCTGCCTGACACCGGGAGCCGCATTTGCCGTCGATGGCTACGATCAGCTCGGCTTCCGCACTATTAGCGATGATTGTGGGCCCTTCTTCATCGGCAAGTATGAAGCTCAAGACACCTCGATTGCCTACTGCATGAACCAGGTGCGCCCCGGCCCCACCAAACCGGGTGGCCCATGGCTCAACTTTGATCAAGGCTGGGTGTGGCTCGACGACGAGTTCGCGGCAATCGTTTGTCACGGATATCCTACCGCCACGTCGTTTGGCGGTTACCATCTTTCACCCGATCGCGCCCGCGCCGCAACCCAGCTTGCCGTATGGATGCTCAACGGCACTACCCATGTCGACGGTACCTATTCCTACACGACCGCTCAGGGCAAAACCAAGCGCGGGCACTTTACCGGCGACAATGAAGTCGTGGCGGCTGCGCGGTGGCTCCACGACAACGCAAAATCAGGAAGCATCAAAGCCGCTCCGCACCGCGCGCGGCGCTATCTAGGAGCCGTATCGGGCGGCAGCAAACGTCAAGACATGCTCTATGTACTGCCGGCAGTCTCTGTTTCCTTCAAAAAACAGTCTGCAAACGCCGCCATTACCAGCGGAAACAATACTTATCAGTTTGACGGGGCAACATTCGATATTTTTGAGAGCGCCAGCGGCGCGCATGTCGGCACCGTCCAGATGGACAGCAACGGTCGAGCGCAAGCAACACTTCTGCCCAACACGGCATACTACCTAGTTGAAACGAAGGCGCCGGCCGGCTATGTCCCCCGCCACGATCGTATTGCCTTTACCACGGGGAATGACGGCGGGCGGGTCGCCATTGATGAACAGCCCGGCACCATCAACCTGCGTATCGTAAAACTCGATGCCGCGACGAATGCCGGCCACCAGGTGGGAGCTTCGCTCGCAGGAGCAGAGTTCACGTGTGTGTCGCAATCAACCCCTGGATGGGCACAAATCCTCACGACCGACGAAAGCGGTCGGGCCACCCTCGCCGATGTCCCCTTAGGAACCTTTACCATCTACGAATCAAAAGCCCCCGAGGGCTACCTGCCATCCAACGACAGCTGGACCTATACCGTTGGAGCCGACCAGCTCGGCGATTCAGGCGTGGTCGAGATCGAATCTCGCGTTTCCGATATCCCCATTGCGTTTAACCTTGAGATTTCCAAATTCAAGGATTACGGCAATAGCGACCAATCCGGCCTGGAGCAGCCGGCGGGTGGTGTTGTCTTTGAGGTTGTCAGCAACAGCTCTCAGCAGGTTGTTGGCACACTGACCACAAACATCTATGGCTTTGCCTCCACCGAAGATCAGCCCGAAGCATGGTTCGGCACAGGCAAGCGACCCGCCGGTGTCCACGGAGCCGTCCCATACGACCGTGCCGGCTACACGGTTCGTGAGGTTCCGGAAACCGTCCCCGAGGGTTTTAAACGTGCAGGGGAATGGACCGTCGGGGCAAATCAGATTTCCGACGGCGCCGAGCTTCAATATATCGTGGACAACCACGCTCTGTCGACGCATCTCCAGATTGTAAAACGCGATGCCCAAACAGGCGCTTCTGTTCCACTAGCCGGATTCACCTTCCAACTCCTCGACAGCAATCACGAACCTGTCTCACAAACTTGCTGGTATCCAGCACATAACGTAATGGACACCTTTACGACTGACGCGACCGGGACCGTCACACTGCCCGAATCGCTCGTGCCGGGCACCTATTATGTACGCGAAACCTCGGCCAAAGAGCCCTATCTTGTCGGCGAAGAGATCGAGGTAAACATACCCGCCGACATGAACCTAACGCCCGTTGCAATCGCCTCGTATTATGACCACGCCGCGACCGGAAACATCAGGATCGTTAAAACCGATGCCGTAGACGGCAGCAGGCTCGCGGGCGCCATCTTTGAGATCCGTGCCTCGGGTGATATCGTGCGCCCCGACGGTAGCATTGCCGCGCTCGACGGTGAGACTGTCGCGACCGTCACGACGGATGAAACTGGAGAAGCACGCGCGGGCAACCTCCCACTGGGATCTGGCACCGCACGCTACGAGGTTGTCGAGACTCAAGCGCCGGCAGGCTTCTTGCTCGATCAGACAACCCATATTGTCGACCTTACTTATGCCGACCAGAAAACACCCGTTGTAGAAGCACGGCTTAACGTATCCGACGATTACACCAAGGTTGATATCTCCAAGGTCGATGCAAGCGGTGAGCAGGAAGTGGAAGGCGCACAGCTCGCCTTATATGGTCCCGATAAAACCGAAATAGACTCCTGGACCTCATCCGACAAGCCACACCGCGTCGAACATCTTGCACCCGGCACCTACTCGTTGCGCGAAATGATGTCTCCGCGGACCTATGACCTTGCCGAGGAGATAACGTTTGAAATAAAGGATACGGGAGAAGTCCAATCCGTCGCGATGCAGGATGCGCCCATCGAGATCAAGGGGCAGGTCGACAAGCGTCAGGAACTTGTCCAACCTATCGAAAAGGGCCTGTTGGCTAACGGCGATGGTAAAAACCGTGCCGCGATGCAAACCAATACGGATGGGCTTTTCTCCTATACCATCGACGCTCGAAACGATTCAACTACCTGGGTTGATGAGTTCACAATTACCGATGATCTTGAGTGTGCCGAGGACGATACGGCGAGATTCGTCTCAATCGAAACCCCCGTCGCCATCGGCGACCTCAATGGTCTGTGCAACGTGTGGTATCGCACGACGCCGTTGGACTCGACAGACGTCGATGAGCCGGCGAACGCGACACTTGACGATGGGCACGAAAATCCTTGGCTTGAGTCCGACGAAGTAAGGGAGAGTCTGGGTGAGGATTGCCGCCTCGTCGATTACGACGGCTGGCACCTCTGGAAGGCGGATGTCTCGACCACGGAATCCACCACACTCGAGGCGAAAGAACTCGACCTTGCGTCCAATACCGTCGTAACGGGCATTCGAATTGAATACGGTGCGGTAGCCGCCGACTTTACGACTCGAAGCGATGTGGATTCTTGGACCCGCGATGATCTCAAAGATGAGCACGACGACCTTGACGATGCCAAAGCAATCCTTGGCACAGACGCTCGGGGCGCAGTCGTACACATGCAGGCAACGTCGGCTTATACGCCCCAAACCGCACTCACCAACAGCGCGCGCGTCGATCTTTGCCGCAACGGTGGCGGCGATAAACTTGAGTCACATGACGAGGACAGCGTCATTCAACGCTGTACCCTACCGCAGGACCTACCGGCAACAGGATCATCTCCCATCGCCGCTTGCATCACCGCGCTCCTGACCTCGGGTGTCGCAGCCCTATGGTTCGCTCGCCTTAGGTCGATCCCAAAGAAGCGCTAGCGCGATGAAAAAGCGGGCGAGACAGTCCCCTGGCTCGCCCGCTTTCAATCATGTAAATCGCCGTATCTACTCTGCAGACGAAGATCCACCATCAACGATTGCTTGCTCGGACTCAGGAATCCCATCGGCACCCGTACTCTGTTCTTGCTCCACCTCTTCGCTGATTGCGGAGGCGGGGGTCGAGCCCTTTGCACCCACGATGTAGGCAGCCCCAAATCCTAACGCAATGGCAATCAAGGTCAAAATCACGTAGACAGGCCAATGGCGCTTAATATACGAAAACACGTTGACTCCTTAGAGCTCCGTCTACGAACGGCGGATAACCTCGGTCACGACCTCGGATACCGTGGCAATGTTCGTCGGGTTGACATTGTGGGGCAGGTCGTCCTCGGTACGAGCGCAAGCCAGACGCGTGCCGTCCACGCCGGCGATGGTGAGGGCTCGGCGGCTCGCCTCAAGCGCGGCATAGGCATCGGTCTTGGCATAGGGCATCTCGAGCGCGCCACAATCGACATGGAACGACTTGCACACCTTGCTGACCAGGTTCATGATGCGGCGATCGCCCTTGAGCAGCTGCTGTTCGCCCTCGACCGTCACCACCGAAAGCCTGCCGGCGCCGACGGATTCAAGATTGATGAAGAATACGCCGCGGAGCTTATCGCGATGCGAAGCCAAGAAGGCCTTCATGCCGGCGCCATCACAATCCGAGGCGCCGGTTGCCACAAACCAGATATCGTGACCGAGCAGCTCATCATCGCCCATAGAGGCGACAGCCGAGAGCATATCTTCGGAAGACGTAGCGCCACCCTTCCAGCCATCGTTATCGTCCTCGAAGTTATCCCACGAACCGATACCGCGACCGGACTTCTTGGCATCGTAATCGTCTTCGACGCCCAGCCAGTCACTCATGCTGTCCTGCTCGTTTTTCTTTTTACGGCCGAACAGACCACCCAGGCCGCGCTTACGAGACTTGGGTGCCGCCGGGGCGGGAGCCGAAATGGTCTCGATCGGCTGTGCGCCCGACGCAACGGGCATAGGAGGCGCAACGGGTGCCGATGTGGGTTCGGGGCCCTGGGCAGTAGCAAAGGGATCATTGACCTGTGCGGAGGGGTCGGGAAGGTCGAACAGCGACGTGCGAGACGCAACGTTTGCCTGCTTCATAGACGGCAGCGACGGATCGGGGACCGAAGCCAGCGGAGACGAGGAAGGTGCAGGCGACGGTGCCGAC
>USMR01000012.1 GCA_900555815.1 uncultured Collinsella sp. | reverse complement strand
AACAAATAGCCCTCCATCCTTCAGATATGGAGCCGCATACTCAACAAGAATCGGTAGAGGGGCCAGTGCGCGGGCAGTTACAACAGAGAACTGCTTCTTATGGCTTCGAGCATATTCTTCAAGACGATCATGAACCGCATGAGCATGTTTCAATCCAAGAGCATGGACAAAGGAATTAACCGCATCAACCTTCTTGCCAACAGAGTCAATATAAGTAGCTTTACGATGCGTGGTTATGGTTAATGGAATACCAGGGAAGCCCGCACCTGTTCCCATATCGAGCAAAGCTCCCTCAGGAGCCTTGTTGATATAGGGGAGCAAAACAAGTGAGTCGAGGATATGAAGTACTGCAGCATCTTCTACGTTAAGAATACGGGTGAGATTGGTTGTCTTATTTGTTTCTAGAACCAAATCCAAATGCTGAATACATTTCCTCAGCTCAACATCAGTTACGCTCAAGGAATACTCTTTGCAATAGGAAGTTAGACGACTCAACATCTCGTCAGCCTGCTGATCAGTAAGTACTAACAACGAAAGCTCCTTTCTGACAAAAATCAGTGTATCGAGAACTTTTGACAAAAAAAGGGGGCGTGGAAACCACGTCCCCTTAGCATAAGCTCGAGAAGATTATCGAGCAACAATCACCACATGGCGATCAGGGTCAGAACCCTCAGAATGAGTATCGACGGCATCATTGCCACGAAGTGCAATGTGAACCAGTCGACGCTCGTAGGCATTCATGGGCGGAAGCGAAACACTCTTATGAGAGCGGGTGGCACGCTCGGCAGCAGACTGAGCCATGGAAGCAACCTTGTCCTGACGGCGACTCTTGTATCCCCCTACGTCCACTACAACCGGATACCTAAAGCCAAGTTTGCGGCTCACCAGCAAAGAGAACATAACCTGAAGGGCATCAAGGGTGCGACCATGACGGCCAATGAGAACAGCAAGGTCGGGAGCCGTTACATCCAAAATCAGCTCACCCTCGTCGCCCTCATACTCATCGATAGGAGAGTTGGCGGCATCGAAGTGCGAAAGGATGGAACGCAGGATGGAAATCGCAACATCGGCAATGGTGTCGAGCTCCTCATCGGTCAGCTCTTCACCAGCCTTGTAGCGCTGTGCAATCTCGGGATAATCGCCCGCGACCTGCGGGGCAACCTCCTCAAGCATATCCTCGATGATCTCTTCAGACATAACGTACTCCAAAAGTTAGGTACCTAAATAAGATTGATATCCCACTACTTCTTCTTGTGCGGGCGCGGCTTCTTCTCTCGACGAGTGACCTCAACCTGCAGCGGAGCGTTCTTAAGACGCTCCTCCTCATCGGCCTTCGCCTTGTCGATGACCTTCTGCGTCACAAAAATCTGCTGGATAACCTGCCAAGCAGACGAGACGTCGTAGTACAGCAGAACACCAACGGGAAGGCTCCAGCCCATCCAAAGCATCATGACCGTCATGACAACGGCCATCATACGCATGCTCTGAGCCTGCTGGCCGGTCTGGTTGCGCGACATATAGAGCTGCGGAATCAGGGTCAGGACGGCGAACAGGATCAGGCAAACCAGCGCAGGCAGTGCAACCATAAAGCCATCGGCAAAGGAAGCGCTCGGCGTGGTGGTCAGGTCGGGCAGGATGTTGAAGAACGAGAACGTGCCGTCGTTAAAGTACTGCGGCAGGTAGCGCAGCAATGTAAACAGGGCGAACAGGATAGGCATCTGAATCAGCAGCGGCAGACAGCCAGCCATGGGGTTGAACTTGTTCTCGCTGTAGAACTTCTGCATCTCCTCGGCCTGACGCTGGGGATCGTCGGCATAGCGCTCCTGGATCTCGAGCATCTTGGGCTGCAGCACCTGCATGCGAGCCGTCGACTTGGTCGACTTGAGCATGAGCGGCGTCAGCAGCAGACGGATGATGACCACCAGGATGATGATGGACAGGCCCCAGTCGACCGCAAAGGTCTGGATGAGCTTGAGCAGCTCGAAAAGGATGTTAACGATCCAATCCCACATGTAAGTTTTCCTCCGATAGCGAGTGCCCGCTAGGGCACAGGGTCATAACCGCCGACGTGCAGGGGATTGCAGCGAGCGATGCGCCTCACGGCAAGCCAGCAGCCTCTCAAAACACCGTGCTTCTCAATCGCCTGGATGGCGTATTGCGAGCACGTTGGGTAATAAATGCAGGCGTCAGGCAATAAGGGCGAAATAACCTGTTGATATATGCGAATAGGAGCGATGGCAACACGTCGCAAAACGTGATTGCTCATCGCTCCTCCCCGGCAACGCCGGCGCGCTTCATAAGCGAACGCAACGCCTTGTCCATCTCCTGCGGCGAGGAAACCCTCGTCTTGGGAGTTGCAAACAAGATGATGTCATAACCCGCAACGGGAAATCCACAGCTGCAGGCGGCCTCGCGCATCACACGCTTAGAACGGTTGCGCACGACAGCACAACCGAGCCGTTTAGCACCAACGAAGGCGACCCTTCCGGAGTCGCCTTCGCCAACCGATTCACATATGGTCATTCGAATCAGAGGGTGATTGAAACGACGCCCCTGACTGAACACATGCTCGAAATCTTGCCGAGACTTAATAGTCTTCATGCGAGATGTGTGTATCGCTGCTAGACAGTGAGACGCTTGCGGCCCTTGGCGCGACGACGGGCGAGCACGGCACGACCACCCTTAGTGGCCATACGGGCACGGAAGCCATGGGTCTTGGCACGCTTACGCTTATTAGGCTGATACGTACGCTTCATCTTAAGTTCCTCCTGCTGCATTTCGAGTGTCCGCGGGGACGCGGACGCAGATATAGACACGTGAGCTTGAAGATTGTAGGGAAATCAATGTTCAAATGTCAAGAAATCAAAGGTAAAAGGTTGCGCAGTTCACACGGTTCCCCCATAAGCCAAGCTCGATTTAGCGGTGCATGGCAACTTTTCACGATATTTCATCGAGTTTTCAACAGGTCATGTTGGCAATGTTGAGAACTTTTCGTCCGTTTTCCAAAGTTTTCAACAGGTTTTGAAAGTTTGTCGAAAGATGAGAAACATTGCACGGTGAGCTACTATTTGTTCGAAACCTTTTGGAAGATTGCGAGCGGCATGTCTGACGACTTTTACACCATGGTCGATTCCGGAGACCCGGCACCCGACAACGAGCACATCACCGGCGTGCGCGAAGAGCGTGACGAAGGTGAACAGACGACAACGCAGGCGCCAAAAGCCATGTACGCAGCGCGCATCGCCGTCTATGACGACATGCTGTCGACACCGCGTGTGATCGTCATTGATCCGCAAGATGTCCGCACGTATTTGGAAGAGACGACCAACACCGTCTACCAGTGCATGAAAGAACAAGGTGGCCATATCTCGCTCATGGTCATCCGCGAGATTGTCGAAAACTTTATCCACGCACACTTTGCAGAGCCCATCATCTCGATTCTGGACGGCGGAGACACCATCCGCTTTGCTGACCAAGGACCCGGCATCGACGACAAGGAACGCGCTTTCGACTTTGGCGTTACCAGCGCAAACAGCAAGATGAAGCGCTATATCCGTGGAACCGGAGCAGGGTTTCCCATGGTGCAGGAGTATTTGGAAAACGCCGGCGGTGCCGTATCCATCGAGGACAACATGGGCAACGGCACCGTGGTTACGGTAAGCCTGAACCCTAAACGCGTGCAGGAAATCGAGCGTGCCGGCGGACGCGGTGCTGCCGTGCGGCCCGAGACGGAGCAGCCCACATATCCCCTGCCGGGAGCTTTTGCGCAGCAGCCCATGGCAACGCAGCAGATGCAGCCCCCCGTGGGGCAGATGCAGCAGCCCGGAATGCTTCCCACACAAGAGCCCCAGGCGGCATCTATGTCGATGACGCCAAACATGCCAGAGGCCATGCCGCTGGCAGATCAGGATGCCGCAGCAATGCAGCAGGCGACGGGGGCACCGGGTGGCCAGCAAATGGGCTATCAGCCGTACCAACGGGGATATCCATATCAGCAGATGCCGCCACTGGGGTATGGCCAGCAGTTCCCGCAGCAGTACCAGCAGGGATATCAGCAGCCGTACCAGCAGATGCCGCAGCAGCAGTACAACCCCTGGGCCCAACAGATGCCTCTGCAGCCTTACCAACAGTGGCCTCAAAGTTTTCAACAGCAAATGCCGCCGATGCAGAGTTCTCAACAACCAGCAGCTCAAATGATGTATCCTAATGCAGCAAATCAGTATGCGCAGCCACAACCGGACGTGTTCGTAAGCGATCGCGGCAACGCCGCGCTGGGCTATCTGGCGCAAAATCAAGCGTGCGGTGCAACCGATCTGGCGAGGGCGTTTGGAAACTCGGCCCCCACTTGGTCACGCACGCTCAATGACTTGGCGCAGGCCGGCTTGGTCATCAAGCATGGCCAGAAATACCATCTGACCGAACTCGGCGCCGCTCGCGTGCGAGCTCAGAGCTAAAGAACGGGAGAGACAGTGGACGAGGAAGCAAGCATCATCCTGGGGGATGCCATCGCCTTTTGCCAGCGCGACGGCCAAGATGCACGCCTCATCAACATGCTGGGGCAATCGCGGGCCATAAGCCTGACCGAAGATACGCTCACGATCGAGGCCCCCTCGCGCTTTGCCATCGCGCAGCTCAAAAAGCATCAGCCGACTATTGAGGCCTATCTGGAAGAAATCGCCTTTGCACCGATCGCGCTCGACATCGTGGCACCGCAAGGCGCCGCAACGGAATCCGCTGCCGCGACGGCGCCCGCCACGGCTCCCGCCGCTTCCCCGGCGGCACCGACCTCCGCAGGCGACGTGCCGACAATCGAGCACCAGCACAGCGATGTTTCCCGTGAAACCATGGCACCGTTGCCGACCGCGGCGGCGACGTCAACGAACGCACCCGTCACGCACATGCCTATCGCTCACGACGCAGCAGCGGGCGCGGATTCGGGCATTGCAATCAAGAACACGCTCTCGGCCGATGATTTTCGTCGCATGATGAACCAGATGAAGGGCGGAGCGCCGACTAAATCCACGCAAGCTGCGACCCCCGCTTCACCCATACCGGCGCCGACCGTGCCGGCCGAGCAGAATACGGATGGAGCCCCGCTCGCCGCGAACTCAAAATTTACCTTTGAGAACTTTGTCTACGGCCCCGAAAACAGCCATGCCTATCGCTCGGCACTCAAGTTTGCCGCCCTCGCGGACGAGCGCGGCACATGCACATCACTGTTCATCTACGGCAAATCGGGCCTGGGCAAGACGCACCTGCTGCTTGCCATCAAAAACGAGCTCGCCGAGAAGTCGCCCGAGATCAAGGTCAAGTATGCCAACTCCCAGGCATATCTGGACGACCTGATGACCGAGTTCGACCGCCAAAAGAAGAGCAACGCCCCCATCATGCAGGCGTACCACGGCGTGGACGTGCTCATCATCGATGACATCCAAAACATCATCGGCAAGCGCGCGAGCGTGGACTACTTTTTCCAGCTCATGGACGAGTTCATCCGCAACAACAAGAAGGTCGTCATCGCGGCAGACCGCGCCCCCAAGGACCTGAGCATGGACGAGCGCCTGACCAGCCGCTTCAACGCCGGCATGCTCTGCCTGGTCGCAGAGCCCAGCTACGAGATGAAATACAAGATCTTGCAGCGCTATTACGAGAACACCATCGTCGCCGCTCCCGAGACAGGCGACGACTCGCTGCTGGCGGCCTATGGGGGCGACGGCGGGCACCTGACCGACGAGCACTTTAAACACATGGCCGAGGTCTCAGGCACCAACATCCGCGAACTCGAGAGCTTTTGCGAGCGCTGCGCCGGCGAGGCGGGCGACCGCGAGCGCGAGGGAGGGGAACTCACCTTTGACGATATCGACGCCATCGCCAGCCAGTACTTCGACACATCGGCCAAAAAGATCAACGTCCAGACGGTTCAGTCCGTCATCGAAGAGCAGTACGGCGTGACGCACGAGGAGCTCATCGGCCCGCGTCGCAACGCCAATATCGCCAAAGCACGCCATATCGCTATCTACCTTGCCATCGAAATGTGCGAGATGACGACCACGGCGGTAGGCGCCGAATTTGGCAACCGCAACCACTCGACCGTCAGCACGAGTTACAAAAAGGTCCAGAAGATGATCCAGGAAGACCGCACCGTCACCGAAGACCTCAAGTCGCTGCGCGATAAAATTACACTGCGCTCGTAGGGAAATAGAGACACCTGTTGAAAACTTGTCGAAACCACGGGCATAAGGTGTCTAAAACCCAATCCGCGGTGATGAAAAGTTTTGCGCAGGTTTTGAACGTGGAAAACCACCCCTGTTGCACACAGGTTGCTGTCGATTCTCTTTCTGGGTCTGACCTGCGTCTTTGGGAGTAATCAACAGTTTCGTCAGTGCTATTACTATTATTAAGATATTTATATCTATAGAAAGGTATTAAAAGATGAAGTTCACCGTCAGCCAGAGCTCGCTTACACAAGCCATCGGCGTCGTTATGAAGGGTGTCGCTTCGGCATCCACCCTTCCCATCCTGTCGGGCGTGCTCGTTAAGGCCCAAGACGGCATCTTGGAATTCCAGACCTCTAACTACACCATCTCGATCCGTCATCGCATCGCGGCGCATGTCGAAGAAGAGGGCGAGATGGTTATCCCCTGTAAGATGCTCTCCAATATCACCAAGACCCTCCCCGATGCCCCGGTCACCTTTGAGCTGTCCGAGCGCCAGGTGCTGATTGGTTGCGAGAAGAGCTCTTTTAGGCTGAACACGCTCGATGCCAATGACTTCCCCGAGTTTCCGGCCTATGCCATCGAGAGTGCCGTGGAGCTGCCGACCGATATCTTGTCCGAGATGGTCAGCCGCGTGTGGCGCGTCACCTCGACCGACAAGGCCCGCCCCATCCTGGGCGGTGTGCACATGAAGGTCGAGAACAACACCGTGCGCCTGGTGGCGACCGATTCCTTCCGTTTGGCCGTGTGCGATACGCAGGTCGAGACCTCGACCCTCGAGGGCTCCTTTGAGCTCAACGTTCCGGCCGACGCCTTTAACGATGCGCTGAACATCATGGCCAGCCAGGCGACCATCATGATCGGGGCTACCGACACCCAGGTCGTCTTCGAGGCCGGCAACACCACCTACGTGTCGCGCCGCATCGAGGGCGTGTACCCCAACTACAAGCAGCTCATCCCCGATTCGTGCGTGACGAGCGTCAAGATCGACGTCGCCGCCTTTAACGCCGCCCTCAAGCGCGTGGCCGTTATCGCGAGCGCCAACCCCGCCGTCAAGTTCGAGATCGATGTCGAGAACGGGCAGATGGGCCTGTCCTCCATTTCCAATGACCAGGACCTTGCGCAGGAGACGATCGATGTCGAGGCCGAGGGCGAGTCGGGCACCATCGCCTTCAACTACCACTACATCTTCGACTGCCTCAATGCCCTGTCCAAGGAGAAGGAGATCACGCTGGAGCTCAAGAGCTACTCGCAGGCGGGCATCTTCAAGTCCTACGACAAGATAAACTACCTGCACCTGGTCATGCCGGTCCGCATCTAGCGCTGCGCCATGACCATGTTCGCCCGCGATCTTTCCGTCGCGCACTACCGCAGCTTCGATAGCTATCGTCTTGCCCTGGACGAGGGCGTGACGATACTTGCGGGACCAAACGCGGCGGGAAAGACCAATCTCATAGAGGCGCTGCAGCTGCTGACGAGCGGCGCCTCGTTTAGGCATCCGACCGCAGCCGAGCTCGTCCATGACGGCGTGGGCTCGTGCAAGGTCGAGCTGAGGCTCGAGGGCGACGGCCGCGTGCTTGATATGGGATTGAGCGCGGAGGACGGTAAGCGCTCGTTTAGCCGCAACGGCAAGAGATGCTCTGCCGCCGGTGTACGCGGGGTTCTGCCGAGCGTGCTGTTTTGCCCTGACCATCTGGACATGGTTAAGCGAGGCGCCAGTGTGCGCCGCGCCGCCCTCGATGACTTTGGCATGCAACTGAGCGCACGCTATGCCGATCTTGCGAGCACCTATGGGCGCTGCGTGACCCAGCGTAACGCCTTGCTCAAGGAGACCTGGTGCTGCCGTGAGATGCTCGGCGCGTGGAACGATTCGATTGCCCGCGCGGGCGCGGCTCTGCTCGTGCACCGGTTGGCCCTGCTCGACCGGCTGGCGGGCCATGTACACACTGCCTACGGGCAAGTGGCGTCCGGCGAGGCTGCCAACGCGACCTATACGTCCACACTGGGGGATTTGCCCCAGGTCGAGGATCGCGAAGAGCTGAAGGGCTGGGCGTACGAGCGCATGCTGGCTGCCCTTGATGAGCACGCCGACGAGGAAATTCGCCGCGGCGTGACGTTGGTGGGACCGCATCGCGATGAGATTGAGTTTACCGTGGCGGGTCGCTCCGCCCGTTCATTTGCCAGCCAAGGTCAACAGCGAACGTTGGTTCTGGCCTGGAAGGTGGCGGAGGTGGCCGTGGCTCGCGATGTCCTGGGCACCGCCCCACTGCTGCTTTTAGACGACGTGATGAGCGAGCTCGACGGCGAGCGTCGCGGCGCTTTTCTGCGGCTGATCGGCGATGATATCCAGACGGTCATAACCACGACCAACCTGGGGTACTTTACCGATGACCTGCTTGATCGAGCCAAGGTGGTGAGCATGGGTGAGACGTGCTAATTACGAGCGCGAGAGCGAAACGGTTGCCTTCAGTGGATTTTTGAACGCAGAGCGTCAGCGCATCCTGGCGGCCGCGACACCTGAGCGCCGCGCGCAGATGGAGGCTGCCGAGGAGTCGCGCGCGGTCTATCGCGCGTGGAACGCGGTGTGCTCGGGCACGCGCGAGGGGCGGCATGTGACGGGCTTGCGCTACCTGCCCGAGTCCAATGAGCTGCTGGTATATCTCGATTCGCCCTCGTGGACGCAGGAAATGACGCTGTTGCGCGAGATCATCCGCGCGCGCATGGAGCGCGCCGGTGCGCATGTGGACGGCCTGGTGTTCAAAACCACCGCGCCGGGTCACACGCCGCCCGCCGCCAAGCAGCGCCTGCGCCCGGCGACGACCGAGCGCCCGCCGGCCCCGCACGCCGACCTAAGTGAGGCCGAGCGCACCGAGATTGAGCGCCAAGTGGCGCCCATCGAAGACCAAAAACTGCGCGAGGCCCTCGAGA
Organism: uncultured Collinsella sp.; assembly: GCA_900555815.1. Classification (GTDB taxonomy): domain Bacteria; phylum Actinomycetota; class Coriobacteriia; order Coriobacteriales; family Coriobacteriaceae; genus Collinsella. The sequence goes on along the minus strand of USMR01000012.1, from coordinate 2,384 downwards.
ATGCCATGAGAGCCAGTGCCGAGTGGGCCAAGGGCGTAGAAAGCAAAAAAGAGCCTTAAATCGCATCTGGTGGCCTTGTAGAGCCAAATACCCTCGTTCCCGAGGGTATTTTTTTACGATAAACTAGTAAGGCTGTACACATTTTCTTGACTGAAGGAGGACGTGTGGCAAACGAAAACGATTACGATGGCGGCGAGATTAAGATTCTCGAAGGTCTCGAGGCCGTTCGTAAGCGCCCGGGCATGTATATCGGCTCGACGAGCGCCAGCGGTCTGCATCACCTGGTGTGGGAGATCGTTGACAACTCCGTCGACGAGGCCATGGCCGGTTTCTGCACCGAGATCCAGGTGACGGTCCACGCCGACAACTCCATCACGGTCGTCGACAACGGGCGCGGCATCCCCGTCGACGAGCACCCTGTTAAAAAGATCCCGACGCTCGAGGTCGTCATGACGATCTTGCACGCCGGCGGTAAGTTCGATAACTCGGCCTATAAGGTTTCGGGCGGCCTGCACGGCGTTGGCATCTCCGTCGTCAACGCACTGTCCAAGCGCGTGGTCGTTCAGGTTCGTCGCGACGGCAACACCTACGAGATGGAGTTCTCGCGCGGCAAGACCGTTAAGAAGATGGAGGTCGTGGGCACCTCGGATTCGACGGGCACCACCGTCACCTTCTGGCCCGACGACGAGATCTTCGAGACCTGCATTTACGATTTCGATACGCTGCACAACCGTCTGCAGGAGACGGCGTTCCTCAATAAGAACCTCAAAATCGTGCTGACTGACGAGCGCGAGTCTACTCCCCACGTGGAGGAGTTTTGCTACGAGGGCGGCATCATCGACTTCGTCAAGTTCCTTAACGAGGGCAAGGACGTCCCCGAGGCCTTTAAGGAGCCTATCTACATCGAGGGCAAATCGGACCCGGACGCACCTGTGGCCAAGATGGGCGAGGTTGAGGTTTCCCTGCAGTGGAATAGCGGCTACGGCGAGAACGTCATGTCGTTTGCCAACGACATCTACACCCCCGAGGGCGGCATGCACCTTGAGGGCTTCCGCACCGCGCTCACCCGCGTGATCAACGACTATGCGCGCAAGCAGAACCTGCTCAAGGAAAAAGACGCCAACCTGACCGGCGACGATGTGCGCGAGGGCCTTTCGGCCGTTATCTCGGTCAAGCTGCCCGATCCGCAGTTTGAGGGCCAGACCAAGGCCAAGCTCGGCAGCTCCTATATGCGCGCGCTGACGCTCAAGATCGTGACCGACGGCCTTGCCGATTACCTCGAGGAGCACCCCAAGCCCGCGCACGAGATCGTCAAGAAGGCGCAACAGGCCTGCAAGGCGCGCAACGCCGCCCGCAAGGCGCGCGAGGCGACCCGCCGCAAGAGCCTGCTCGAGACGGCGTCCCTGCCCGGTAAGCTCGCCGACTGCTCGGTGCGCGATGCCGAGCTGACCGAGCTCTTCATCGTAGAGGGCGACTCGGCAGGCGGTTCGGCCAAGGACGGCCGTCGCCGAGACATCCAGGCGATTCTGCCCCTGCGCGGCAAGATTTTGAACGTCGAACGCGTTGGTGACCATCGCGCGTTCTCGAGTGACACCATCCAGTCGCTGATTACCGCGATTGGCTGCGGCGTCACGACGAGTGCCGGCGACGGCGGCGACTTCGATATCACCAAGGCGCGCTACCACAAGATCATCATCATGACCGATGCAGACGTCGACGGTGCGCATATCCGCATCCTGCTGCTGACGTTCTTCTACAAGTACATGCGTCCGCTGATCGATGCCGGCTACGTCTATGTTGCCTGCCCGCCCATCTTCGGCATTAAGGTGCGCAACAAGATCCACTACGTGTATCCCAACGGCCGCCAGCCCGAAGACGAGATCCTGCGCGACACCATCCAGAGTCTGGGCCTGAACCCCGACGATAACGACGAGGACGGCAAGGCCAAGGACGGCAAAATCACCAAAAAGCGCAAGGGCTATACCGTCCAGCGCTACAAGGGCCTGGGCGAGATGGACCCCAAGCAGCTTGCCTCGACGACGATGGACCCCAAGACCCGCATCCTGCAGCGCGTGTCGATCGAGGACGCCGTGGTGGCAGACCGCGCCGTGCGCGAGCTGATGGGTTCCGAGGTCGGCTATCGCCGCGAGTACATTGAAAAACATGCGCATGATGCGCGTTTCCTTGACGCTTAAGAGGAGGTAACGTGGCAGACGATATCAACAATAACGAGGGTATGGACGAGGCCGGCGATGCCGGTATGCCCGATGATCTGAAGCGCCTGCTTGCCCATCCAGCGCAGCTCGCCGGTCGTGAAATCGGTCTTTACGTTCTTGGATACCGCCGCGGCGATCTTCGGGATTTTGGTCGCATTCTTGACCTGA
>USMR01000011.1 GCA_900555815.1 uncultured Collinsella sp. | reverse complement strand
GACACCGCCGAGTTCGCGATCCCCGGCCTTGACGACGAGTTCCGCGTTATCGTCTCCCCGTGGATCCTCTCCTCGCTGATCACCGATCGCCTTGCCGCTTACTACGAGACGGTCACCAAGCACAACCTCAACTACCGTCGCTACTATCACCAGTTCGACTACTAAGAGCAAATAACGTTTGTGTAATCGGGCCTCGCTCCTATATGGAACGGGGCCTCGCTTGGGTTGGAGAGTAATTATGAGCTATCCCCAGCTTGCCGTCATGAATATCAGCCATCGTTATTTTGACCTTGAGGAATTCTTTTCTTCGGCAGCGGCCTCGGGCTACACGTGTTGCGAGCTTTGGACCGGGGCGATGCATCTGTATGTCGATTGCCATGGATACGATTCGCTCGAGCAGGTGCAGGAGCTGTCACAGCGGTATGGGATTCGGATTGTGGGGCTTTGTCCCGAACAGAACAACCCCAAGCCGTGGAATATCGCGGCGCGCGGGAATGAGGCGCGCGCTCGCACGCTCGCGTACTTTAAGAACGTTGTGGATATCGCGGCGGAACTTGGAGCCGAGCAGGTCATGGTCTCGAGCGGCTGGGCATTTTTGAACGAGCCGATCGAGGACGCGTGGGGTCGCAGCGCCTCGATGCTGCGTGCGATTGCCGAGCATGCGGGAGAGCGCGGCGTGCGACTGGTGCTCGAGGCCCTACAGCCGGTTGAGTCGATGATCGTGAACTCGGCGGCCGACACGAAGCGCATGATCGAGGCAGTTGATCATCCGGCACTTAAGGCGTGTCTGGATTTGGGCGCTATGGCGGTGGCAGGGGATACCATCGACGATTATTTCGATCTGCTTGGCGATGATGTCGCCCACGTGCATTTTGTCGATGTTGCGGCAGATGGCACGACGCATCTTGCTTGGGGTGACGGCGACCGCGATATGCGCGCCGACCTGGATAGGCTGGTGGCGCGCGGCTATCGCGGAGTTGTTTCGGCCGAGACCTATGACTGGCGCTATTTTGCCGACCCCGCAGCTGCCGACGCTCAGGTTATGGCGGAGTACCGACGCGCGATTGGCGCCTAAGTGGGACAGGGCGCCGAGTTGGCGTTTGACGTTTTTTGAGAAACGGGACGTGCTTTCCGCTTGAGGCTTCTGGCGGACAGCACGTCCCAGAACAGGCGCTCAGAATGGGACACACTTTCCGCTGAGGACCTCAACCGGAAACCGCATCCCAGTTTTTGGCTGGCGGGCGGGACGCGCTTTCCCCTATGTTTCCAAATGAATACGCTATGAGACGAGGAGGACGATTTTCCCCGCAAACACTCTAGTATGCTAAAGTACCCAGAAGACCGGCGGAGCTATGCCGGTCTTCTGTTCTATATGAAACACAGCATGAGGAGGCTCACCAGATGACGGCCACACCGTGGGGATTCCGGGACATATTGCCCGAGGAGGCTCAGGCGCGCGAGGAGATCGCATGTACGGTGAAGGGCTGCTTTAGGGAGCATCATTACCTGCCGGTCGAGACGCCGCTACTCGAGGACAAGGGTTCGCTCGAGGAAGGCGGCCGCATTGCGGACACGCCGTTTAAGCTCTTTGATGACGACGGCCGCCTGCTGGTGGTCCGTCCCGACAACACGCTGCCGATCGTTCGCCTGGTTTCGACTCGCATGCGCGCGGCCGATCTGCCGCTGCGCCTGCGCTATGAGGCGCCGGTGGTCCGCGAGTGTCAGCGCAATGCCGGTGGCTCGCGTCAGTTTACGCAGCTGGGCTTTGAGCTTATCGGTGCGGGCGATACCACGGGCGATGTCGAGATCGTCTCGCTGGTGGCCGAGGCCGTGCGCAAGTTGGCGCTTCCCGATGCGCGCATTATCGCAGGTAGCGTGCGTCCGTTTAAGGAGCTGCTCGCGGCCTGTGGGGATCGCGAACTGGCTGCCGAGGCATTGCGTTGCGTGCACGCCAACGACTTTGTGGGCCTTGATACCCGTGTGGCGGCAAGCGCCGAGCCCGAGGCCGTCAAGGCTGCCATTAGCGAGCTGCCGCGCTTGCACGGCGGCGCCGAGGTACTCGACCGCGTCGACGCGCTGCTGACGGCGGCGGGCATTGTCGCGCCGCTCACGCGCGAGCTGCGCGCCCTGGTCGAGGGCCTGGCTCCCGAGGACGCCCAGGTGCTGTCCTTCGACTTCTCCATCATGAACTCGTTTGATTACTACACGGGCCTGGTCTTTAAGGCCTATGCCGGCGGCCTGCCCGATCCGGTCGGTTCGGGCGGACGCTACGACTCCATCTTTACCGGCGCATTTGGCGACGGCATCGAGGTGCCGGCGGCGGGCTTCGCCTTTTCGCTCGAGCGTCTGGAGGCCGCGCGCACCTCGGCCGAGGACGCTGCTTCCGATGGTGACCATGCCGTGGGCCGCGGCACCGAGGGTCCGCTGCGCATTGCCGTGCCCAAGGGCTCGCTCAAGGCCGACACGCTCGACGTGCTTGAGATCGCGGGCCTGGACGTCTCCGAGCTGCGTGACCCCGGCCGTCACCTGATCGTGCGCGGCCGCGACACGCGTGCCGGCGAGGGTGCGGTCGGCGATATCGAGTTTGTCATCGTACGTCCTAGCGACGCGCCCGCCTTTGTGGGCTGCGGCGGCGCCGACTGCGGCATCTGCGGCTGGGATTCGCTTATCGAGGCCGACCTCAACCTGCTGCAGCTGGTCGATTTGGGCTACGGCCTGTGCACGTTTATCGAGGCGGAGCCCGCGTGGCGTGCCGGCCAGGCCGAGCGCAACTATGCCCGCCGTGGGTCGCTTCGCGTGGCCACCAAGTATCCGCGCATCGCGAGTGCCTGGTATGCCGAGCGCGGCGTGAATGTCGATATCGTCTCGCTGCACGGTAACATCGAGCTGGGCCCCATCGTCGGTATGACCGATCGCATCGTGGATATTACCGCCACGGGCGCCACGCTGCGCGACAACGACCTGGTCATCACCGGTCGCATTATGGACTGTACGGCCCGCTTCTTCGTCAACCCGGGTGCTGCGCGCCTGGATCCGCGCGTGCGCAATCTGGCCGATCGCCTGGCTGCTGCCGTGAAAGACAAGCATTTTGAGCCCGTTGCGGGCTCGGCACAATAGCGCGAGCACGCACGGGCGCCCCAACGTACGGGCTGCGGGCCGATTGGCGCCGCCGCCCGGCCTTTCGTTTTTCAGACGCAACCTCGACCGATAGGGGATACCGATATGAAGACCATCAAGCTTGCTCCCGGTGAGCGCCTCGTTACCAACCAGCTCAACCGCAAGGGCGTGCTGCCGCAAAACATCGTCGACGCCGCCCGCGATATCGTGGCCAACGTGCGTGCCAATGGCGATGCCGCGGTGCGCGACTATTGCCAGCGTTTTGACGGCGTTGAGCTGCAGAGCTTCCGTCTGCCGCAAGAGCAGATCGATGCCGCGCTCGAAGGCCTCGATCCCGCCTTTGTCGCGGCGCTCGAAAAGGCTGCACGCCAGATTCGCGAGTTCCACCAGCGCGAGGTCGAGCAGAGCTGGTTTACCACGCGCCCGGACGGCACGATGCTCGGTGTTAAGGTGACCCCGCTTGCTGCGGCCGGTATCTATGTGCCGGGCGGTCGTGCGCAGTACCCTTCCACCGTGCTTATGAACGCCATTCCCGCCAAGGTGGCCGGCGTCAAACGCGTGGTCATGGTGACCCCGCCGCAAAAGGACGGCCTGATCAGCCCCTACACGCTCGCTGCGGCAAAGCTCGGCGGCGTGGACGAGATCTATATGGTGGGCGGCGCCCAGGCCGTGGCCGCGCTGGCGTACGGTACCGAGACCATTCCGCGTGTCGACAAGATTACCGGCCCGGGTAACGCCTTTGTCGCCGCTGCCAAGCAGATTGTCTCGGGTGATGTGGGTATCGATATGGTCGCCGGTCCCTCCGAGGTCTGCGTGCTGGCCGACGCCACGGCCAAGCCCATGGTGGTCGCGGCCGACCTGATGGCCCAGGCCGAGCACGATCCGCTGGCGGCCTGCTATCTGGTGACCTGCGACGAGCAGTTTGCGCGTGAGGTCGAGGCGGGTATCGATATTCTGGTAGCGCAGTCGCCACGCGCCGAGATCACGCGCGCTTCGCTCGACAATGAGGGCACCATCGTGGTGGCCGCCGACATGGCTGCCGCCGTCGAGGCGGTGAACACCGTGGCGCCCGAGCACCTGGAGCTGCACTGCAAGGACGCGATGGGCCTGCTCGGCGGCATTCGCAACGCCGGCGCCATCTTTGTGGGCGCTTGGAGCTCCGAGCCGCTCGGCGATTACGTTGCCGGTCCCAATCACACGCTGCCGACCGGCGGCACGGCCATGTTCTCCAACCCGCTTTCGGTGGAGGAGTTCGTCAAGCGCTCAAGTGTCATTTGCTATACGCCTGAGGGCCTGCTCTCCGACGCTCCCGCCACGCAGCGCCTGGCCGAGGCCGAGGGTCTGTGGGCACACGCGCTTTCCGCCGCGCTGCGCCGCCGCGTGTTGGAGCAGGGCGAGGATGCCGTGAGCGCCGAGTCGCTCGCCGCGGCCGACCTGACCAAGGTTGCCTGGCCGGGCGACGCCGTGGCGACGGTTGCCGAGGGCGTGGACCTGGCGGCTGCGGGCGCGGATGGCGTTGGCGCGACTGGCAAGGAGGCCTAATATGGCCGAGCTCACGCCCCGTATGAAGGAGCTCGTCCAGCCCTACTTGGCCGGCATTGAGCCCTACGATCCCAACTTTACGCCCACGCGCATCAATCTTTCGGCCAACGAGAACACTTATCCCGTGCCGGCTGGCGTGCGCGAGGCGGTCGACGCCGCCCTGGCTGCCATGCCGCTCAACCGCTATCCCGATCCCATGTCCAACGACCTGCGCGACGAGCTTGCTGCCTGGCATGGCGTGACGCGCGAGAACATCTGCGTGGGCAACGGCGGCGACGAGCTGCTCTATAACTATCTGCTGGCGTTTGGCGGTGCGGGGCGGACCCTGCTCAACTGCCCGCCGTGCTTTAGCGAGTACGCGTTCTTTGCGTCGCTCTGCCAGACCGAGGTGCGCGACGTGTGGCGTGATCCGGCGACCTTTGAGCTCGACCAGGCTGCCGTGCTCGCGGCCGCGCCCGAGTGCAACCTGGCAATCGTGACCTCGCCCAACAATCCCACGGGTGATGTGGCACCGCTCGACTTTGTCGCGGCCCTGTGCGATGCGTGCCCCGGCATGGTCATGGTCGACGAGGCCTACGTTGAGTTTGCCGACGATTCGTTTGGTGCGGCCACCACGGCGCAGGGGCTTATCGCCGAGCATCCCAACCTGGTGATTCTGCATACGTTGTCCAAGGCGTTTGGCGCTGCCGGTACGCGTCTGGGTTACGTGATCGCGGCACCCGAGGTCATCGACGTGTTCGCGGCGATTCGCCAGATCTATTCGGTCAACGTGCTGAGCCAGGCGGCAGCGCTTGCCTGCGTGCGTGTCCGTGATGCGTACGCGCCCGTGGTGGCGCAGGTCGCAACCGAGCGCGAGCGTGAGCTGTGCGCCCTGCGCGCGATGGCTGCCGAGGGCATGCCCGTGGAGGCATGGCCGAGCGCTGCAAACTTTGTGCTTGTGCGCACACCGCACGCCACGCGCGTGCGCGAGCGTTTGCGCGACGAGTACTCGATTTTGGTGCGCGACTTTAGCTACGCGCCGGGGCTTGCGGACTGTCTGCGCGTTACCGTGGGCACGCCGCAGGAAAACGACGAGGTGCTGGCTGCGTTTGCCGCGCTGGTGAAGGAGGAGATGTAGATGGGCCGTTATGCCGAGGTGACCCGCAGGACGGGCGAGACCGATATTGTCGTAAAGCTCGACCTGGACGGAACCGGTGCGTGCGATATCTCGACCGGCGTGCCGTTTTTCGACCATATGCTCAACGCCTTTGGTCGCCATGGCCTGTTTGATCTGACGGTGCATGCGGTAGGCGACGTGGAAGTCGACGCGCACCACACCGTCGAGGATACGGGCATCGTGCTGGGTGAGGCGTTTTGCCAAGCGTTGGGCGACAAGGCGGGTATTACGCGCTTTGCCGATGCGGCGATCGCCATGGACGAGACGCTCGTGATGGCCGCCGTGGACATTTCGGGTCGCGGCCAGGCCTATTGCGAGCTGCCCGTGCCGACCGAGCGCGTGGGTAGCTTCGATACCGAGCTGGCCGTTGAGTTCTTCTATGCCTTCGCGCGCGACGCCAAGCTCACGCTGCACGTGCGCGAGCTGGCGGGCAGCAATTCGCACCACATTATCGAGGCGGCCTTTAAGGCCGTGGGCCGCACGATGCGTCACGCCTGCGAGCTCGATCCCCGCGTGCAAGGCATCCCCAGCACCAAGGGCTCGCTGTAACCGTCACAAGGGTAAAACCACCACGAAGGGGACAGGCACCTTTGTGGTGGTTTTGGATGATGAGAAGTGGAGGGGTCGCGTGGGCGAACCGAGGATCGTGGTGGTCGACTACCACAAGGGCAACTTGTCGAGCGTCGTGCGCGGGCTTGCGCGCGCCGGTGCCGCTGCCTGCACATCGGACGATCCGGAGCAGATCCGCAACGCCGACGGCCTGGTCATCCCGGGCGTGGGCGCGTTCTATGACGCAATCGCCTTTATGCGCCAGAGCGGCGAGGAGGTGGCCGTGCTCGATGCCGTTGCCGCCGGAACTCCGCTGCTCGGCATCTGCCTGGGCCTTCAGCTATTTTTTGAGCGCGGCCACGAGGGCGTGCCGGCGGACGAGGGCGCGGTCGCGGACGGAAACGCTCCCGAACAGGCTGACGGTCCCTGGGTCGATGGCCTGGGTATTATGTGCGGCTCGTGCACGCGCTTGGAGTCGAGCCGACTGAAGGTCCCGCACGTGGGCTGGGATCAGGTGCACATGACGCCTGCCGGCGCGGCCGATCCGCTGCTCGCCGGTTTTGCCGAGGGCGCCAATATGTACTTCACCCACAGCTACGCGGTGGCCGGCGACGTCGATGCCACCGATGTGTTGGCGCGCACGCACTATACACGGAGTTTCCCGTGCATCGTGCGCCACGGCAATGTGTGGGGCTGCCAGTTCCATCCCGAGAAATCCTCCGCGCTGGGTCAGCGCATCCTTAAGAACTTCGTCAACATCGTCGAGGAGGTTGGCCGATGATCCTGTTTCCCGCAATCGATCTGATCGGCGGCAAGGTTGTGCGCCTGGAGCGCGGCGACCGCAACCGCTGCAAGGTATATTCCGATGACCCCGTGGCCGTCGCCCGCTCGTTTGCCGAGCAGGGCGCAAGCTGGGTGCATGTCGTCGACCTGTCCGCTGCCTTTGGCGAGGACGAGGACACATGCGCTGCCAACTCGGCGGCGATTAAGGCCATCTGCGGCGTCGACGGTCTGTCCGTGGACGTGGGCGGCGGCGTCCGCTCGCTCGCGCGCATCGACGAGTTGGCCGGCTACGGTGCGCGTCGCATTGCGCTGGGCACCGTGCTGGTGACCGAGCCGGGTTTTGCCGAGGTGGCGGCCCAAGGCTTTGGCGAGCTGCTGGTGGCAGACATCGCCGCGCGCGACGGCCAGGTCAAGGTGAACGGCTGGCGCGACGGCGCGGGCGTGGCACTCGACGATGCCGTGGCACAGCTCACCGAGCTGGGTTTTAAGCACCTGGTCTACACCGACATCGCGCGTGACGGCATGCAGACGGGCATCGATGTGGCGGCGTATCGCCATGTGGCCGAGGTCGCGGGCTTTCCCGTCGTGGCATCGGGTGGCATCTCGACGCTCGACGACATCCGTGCGCTGGCCGCAGTGGGTGAGGGCGCGATTGAAGGTGCTATTACCGGTCGCGCGCTCTACGAGGGCAACTTTACGCTGGTGCAGGCGCTGGCCGCCGCCCGAGGGGAGGAGTAGCCCATGCTTACCAAACGTGTGATTCCCTGCCTGGACGTCAAGGACGGCCGTGTGGTCAAGGGCGTCAACTTTGTGAGCCTGCGCGATGCGGGCGATCCGGTGGAGCTGGCGCGCGCCTACGATCGCGAAGGTGCGGACGAGGTTGTCTTCCTGGACATTACCGCCACGAGCGACAACCGCGCGACGACCATCGAGATGGCGGCGCATGCGGCCGAGGAGCTCGCTATTCCCTATACCGTGGGCGGCGGCTTTCGCGACCTGGCGGGCATGCGCACCATGGTTGCAGCCGGCGCCGACAAGGTGTCGCTTAACTCTGCCGCCGTGCGCGATCCGTCGTTGATTAGCCAGGCTGCCGCGGCGTTTGGCAGCCAGGCCGTGGTCGTGGCGATCGATGCCAAGCGCGTCGGTTTGCCCGGCGCATCTGGTGCCGACAAGTGGGAGGTCTTTACCGCAGGCGGCCGTAACGCCACGGGTATCGACGCGGTGGCGTGGGCCGAGGAGGCGGCCCGTCGCGGCGCCGGCGAGATCTTGCTCACCAGTATGGACCGCGACGGCACCAAGGCCGGATTTGACCTGGCGCTCACCCGCGCCGTGGCGCGCGCGGTGCCGATTCCCGTTATTGCGAGCGGCGGCGTGGGTACGCTCGAGCATTTTGCCGAGGGCGTGATCGAGGGCGAGGCCGACGCTGTGCTGGCGGCGAGCGTCTTTCACTTTGGGACGTTCAGCATTCGCGAAGTCAAAGAGTACATGGCGTCTCAAGGCATCCCTGTGAGGCTGGACTTCTAATGCTGTGGGCTGCGCTGCGGCTTGTCCAGGCATCGCATCTTGCCGCTCAAACCGTCGCTCGCGTACCAAAGTACGCGTCGCTCCTCTTTCGCGGCAACCTGCGGCACCTGGACAACCCTCGCCGACCTGTGGGGTTTACGGTAATTACTTGGGAGAAATGATGACTGAGGTAGTAGAAGCGGCGGATCTTAAATACGATGCCAACGGGCTGATTCCTTGTGTGGTTCAGCAATATGACACCGGCGAGGTGCTTATGGTTGCCTGGATGAATGAGGAATCGGTGGGGCTGACGCTCAAGACCGGTACCACGTGGTTTTGGAGCCGTAGCCGTCAGGAGCTCTGGAACAAGGGCGCGACGAGCGGCAATATGCAGGAGGTCAAGGAGCTCTGGGCCGACTGCGATAGCGATACGCTGCTGGTCAAGGTCGACTCGCCGGGTCCGGCCTGCCATACCGGCAACCGTACCTGCTTCTTTAAGAAACTCGCGTAGGGCGGGCGCTCGATTAGACGCTCGGCCACCAGAAAGGATTGAACTATGGGTGTGCGCACCGCAAACGTTCAGGATGGAAATATCGGAGAGACGCTGACAAGTCTGGCCGAGGTGATTCACGGTCGTCGTGATGCATCGCCGCAGGAGAGCTATACCGCGCGTCTGCTGACCGACGTCGAGGACGAGCTGCTCAAGAAGCTTGCCGAGGAGGCGAGCGAGGTGATCATGGCCTGCAAGGATAACGATCACGATCACATCCGCTACGAGGCCGGCGACCTGGTCTACCACCTGCTCGTAACCCTTGAGCGCTACGGTATCACCCTCGACGAGCTTGCCGGCGAACTCAACGCCCGCCGTCACTAGTCTTAGGCGAGGGGCGTGGACTCCCATTCGCCGGTAGGGTGGGGGATGTCGAAGGTTCGATAGCCGCAGTCGTAGGCGTGGGCTTGCGCTTCGCGGATATTCCAGCAGATGTCGCAGGCGCGGTGCGCGTCCGAGCCAAAGGCGATGGGTACCTCGGCGTGGGCGAAGCAACGCAACAGTCCCGTCGAGGGGTAATAGTCGTCGAGGCCCTTGCGCGGCGCGGCGGTCGAGACTTCGACACGGCGACCCGTATCGTGGGCGCATTCGGCCATCTGCTCCCAAAACGGCGCCGCGTCAAAATCGGGCGCAAAGCCTTCCTTCGAAAAGCGCATGACCAGGTCGGGGTGGGCCATTACATCAAAGTTAAGCGGGCTCTCGCAGGCGCGGCACCAGTCATCGACATAGCGCTCCCACACGCCGTGTACCCCCAGGTTTTCCCAAACATGCAGGTTAGTGTCGTCGTCGATCCAGCCGCAGCGCGAATCGGATGTATCGGGGCGAGCGACGTCCTCCGTTCCCGCCGTGCCCGCGGCGCCGGCCATGATATCGCCCGGATCGCCAATCCAGTGCACACTGCCCATGCGCACTATGGCACCCGCGGACCAGCGTTCAACCAAAGGCTTGCAACCTTCGTACCAGTCGCATTCAAAGCCATAGATAAGCTCGAGCTCCGGCGCGATCTGCGCGGCGAGCTTGCGGGCGTCCTCAAATGCTAGGCGATGCGCCGTCAGGTCGCCCTCGACAACTTGCACTTCGCAGTTGGCGTCCATGCTGGCGGGCAGGGTGAGGTGGTCGGTCGAGACCATAATGCGGCAGCCGGTGGCCGCGGCGGCGCGGATGTTCTCCTCAAACGTGGCATGGCCGTCCGAAAACGAAGTGTGGGTGTGGCAATCGATCAGCGGGCAGGCAGACATGGCGGCTCCTTAGCGTCAAGCGAATCCGCTTCATTGTAATGGCGCAGCTCTCAACACGCCGGGCACGCGGGGGGTCGAAATCGATTGGAAAGGCTGCGCGGCGCGCGGTGCGGCCTCGCTTGTGCTCTCAAAACATGTACATCAGCCTCCAAAAGCTGCAAAAAATGACATGTTTGGAGGCTGACGTACACGTTTGGCTGAGGCGGTGGAGTGTCGGTTTCTTGCGGACAAGGAAAATCGCGCTCATCGCGCGCCGCCACACTTGCGCCGCCCGCGATGTGCTAGCGTTTGGATGAACAAAACGAGCCCGCGCGGAAAGGATCCGGACCGTATGCAATGCGATAGCAAATCTCCGCTGTCCCGCGAGACCGATGCACCCGAGACCATCGTCAAGCTAGAGTGCGACATCGACGATGCGTCGCCCGAGGTACTCGCCTATGCCGCCGACCGCTTGCGCGAGGCGGGCGCCCGCGAAGTGCACTGGCTGCCTCTCTACTGCAAAAAAGGTCGTCCCGGCTGGCAGCTGCAGGTAATCTGCGCCCGCGAGGACATTGACCGTCTGCAGATGACCATCTTTTTGGAAACCACGACCAACGGCATCCGCCGCCAGGTTATGGAGCGCGTCTGTCTGCCGCGTCGTTTTGAGCAGGTGGCGACGCCTTGGGGCGAGGTATCCGTTAAGGTGGCGACCCTGCCCGACGGCAGCGAGCGCGCGGCTCCCGAGTACGAAGACTGCGCCCGTCTTGCTCGCGAGCATAGCGTGCCGCTCCAGCGCGTGATGCAGGCGGCACAAGCCTCGACACTGCGATTTGAGTAACGCGGCCGGTGGCACGCCACGCCCAGCCCCATCAACCCCACCCGAAAGGACCACCATGAAATACCTCATCGCTTCCGACATTCACGGCTCGGCATATTGGACCGCGCGCCTGGTCGCCGCCATCGAGTCCGAGCAGCCCGACCGCATCGTGCTGCTGGGCGACCTGCTCTACCACGGCCCGCGCAACGACCTGCCGCGCGACTACGCCCCCAAGCGTGCGATTCCGCTGCTCAACGCCCTGGCCGACCGCATCATCGCGGTGCGCGGCAACTGT
>USMR01000010.1 GCA_900555815.1 uncultured Collinsella sp. | reverse complement strand
TGCGAAGGGCAACCCCAACGAGGTCTACCTGCGCTACCCGCGCTCTCCCTTTGCCGACCAGTCCGGCGACGCCGGCTTCACCCGCACGCCGAGCGACGACGCGTGCGCCTACACCTGGGATCTCGCGCTCACCAAGCGCGGCAGCGACGGCGACAAGCCGCTTGCCGGGGCGGTCCTGAGCATCACCGACGACCGCGGTCGTACGCTGGCGGCCGACGGCACGTGGGATGCGGAGGGCAAGGCCACCGTCACCACGGGCGAGGACGGCCGCGTGACCGTCTCGGGCGTGGACTCGGGCAAGCTGGAGGTCCGCGAGCTCAAGGCGCCCAAGGGCTACACCGCCTTCGAGGGCACGCGCTCCGTGACGGTCAAGGCCGAGGGCCTGGACGTCGATCAGGTGGCCGCCGCCAAGCCCAAGCTCACCATCACGGCCGAGTCGCCCCTGCGCGCCGACAGCGCGGACGGGTCGACGGGCAGCCTGGAGGCGTCGCTCATCAACACGCCCACCGGCACACCCCCTAGCATTACCACCGGAGGCTTTATGCCCTCGACTGGCGATATGGCAATGTACGCCGCGGCCGCCGCAGCGGTCGCCGGAGCCGCGCTCATCGTGGTCGCGCTCCTGGTCAAGCGGGGAGGTGGCAGCCATAAAGAGTAGCTGGCAGCCCCACAGAGAGCGGGGCGAGACGTAGCGAAGTAGATGCTAAGACACAGACAGATGATGATCGATCGAATGAGAATCAAACGGAAAATGGAGGAAAAGAAGATGAGCATGAGCAAGAACATCGCACGCCTGGCAGTAACCGCCGGCCTCACGGCAGCGCTGAGCTTCAGCGGCGTCATGGCGCCGGTGACCATGGCGTTTGCTGAGGATGGTGCGACGGGCAGCATCACGATCAACCAGGTCAATGGTAACGAGAGCACCAAGTTCAAGGCGTATCAGATCTTCAAGGCAACGGTGACCGACAAGACGGAGGGCAAGATTGCTCAGAACATCGAGTGGACTAACCCCGATCTTGGCAACAAAGTGATTAGTGCCATCGAGGGCTGGAGCGGCTACAATGCGCCCGGTGTGACTAAACTTCCCACGAAGCCCACGGCTCAGGATGTCGCCGAATTCCTTATGGCGAACGCGGATGGTCCGATTGCGGGTTCAGCTGACGGAACTACTAAGGGGACGCGAGTCGCTACTGATAATGTTCTCTACGCAGTCGCGAATGCCGTAAAGAATGAGACTCCGACCGTTTCTGGTATTCCAGCTGGACAGCCTTGGAATGCTACCGCCGGATCTGGTTATTACTTGTTTGTGACCGACGAAAGTAGCCTGGTGGCCAGCAATAAGAACACCGGCACGTCTCCCATCTTTGCAGTCGTGGGTGGTAGTGCCGTGACCGTTTATGAGAAGACCAACATCCCAACGGTTGAGAAAAAGGTCCTCGACGATTCCAAGGTGACGGGCACTGCCATTACTGGGGAGGACGAGGCCAATTGGAAGGATGCGGCCGACTCCCAGATCGGTCAGGTAGTGAACTATAAGCTAACCGGTACGATCGCAGATAACTACGCCAGCTATGACTCTTATTCCTATAAGTTTAAGGATACGCTGGAGAAGGGTCTTGACTTCGTCGATGGCTCGCTTAGCGTTTATGCACTGAACGGTGATAAATATACCGAGATTGCTTCGACTAGCTACAATGTGACTGAACCCTCTGATTCCAGTCGTGACCTGTTAGTCGATTTTAGTAAGGGCGAAAAGGGTCTGAAGTCGGCCACCGCGAAAAATGGTGGAACGCTTACGATCGATGCCAACACCAAGATTGTTGTCTTCTACAAGGCAAAGCTCAACGCAAAGGCGGTTATTGCAGGGGCCAACAACAAGCTGGAGGGCAACCCCAATACTGTTACGCTTGAGTATTCTAACAACCCCATGGCCGCAGGCACTGGTACCTCGGTGCCCGACACCGTCGTGGACTACACCTACGGCCTTCAGATTAATAAGGTTGACCTGGGCACCGAAGCAGCTCTCGAGGGCGCGCAATTTACCATCAAGACCACAGTTGATGAGAACAACAAGGTGGCGAAATACGTCGCGAAGGACGGTACGTTGAGCGATGATGAGGTTGTTTTAACGACGAACGCGAAGGGCCTCATTCAGCTTACCGGTCTTGACGCTGGCACCTATACCGTTACCGAGAAAAAAGCTCCCAATGGCTATACCGCGGTTTCGCCTTTCGAATTTACGATTGATCCGACAATTAAGGATGATGGCCAAGGCTACAAGCTGACAAAGCTTGAGGGAACGCTTGATAACAAGGGTCAGAACGACAAAGTCATCGCTGGCCTCACCGACGGAAAGTCTGGCGATAATAAACTTGATTTCAAAGATGGCACCCTCACAAACGATGACGGCACCTTCAATATCACAGTTGGCGATACCAAGCAGGTCAGCCTCCCGCTCACCGGCCTTAACGGTGTGACCTTCACTTGGATCGCTGGTGGCGCGGTGCTGTGCATTGGCGTGGCGCACCTCATCCGCAGCCGTAAGCAGGCCGAGGAGTCCGAGCAGGAGTAACGCTAGTTCACCCACCCCTTTGGCAGGTGGGATGTGATGGCCATGAGACTTGCGGACACTTTTCTCGTCCATCGACGTTCTTGCTTTGCCATTCTCTTTTCGGGGCAGACTCCGCACTGGAGTCTGCCCCGTTTTTTGGATAACGCTGGGCTCCATTGCCCGATGGATCAAGCGTATGAATATCGAACAGATGTTTGCAATTATTGCGTTTACCAGCTGTGGGTGCATGCACTCGCAGTAAAATACCCTTGCGACGCATCCCGTGCGCGGGCGGCCGACGACTCGATCGGAGGTCCCCAAATGCTGAAATTCCTTAACGCGCTCGCCGCCCTCGCGGCGGTGGGCACGTTCGTCATCGCGTTTCTTGACTCGTATGAGGTTCGGTTTAAGGTCCGTAGGCGCACGCGCGGTGCGGACGGTAGAAGGCATTTGCGCCGCAACGAGCGCAAATAAGAATGCCCGGGGTTCGGAGCCCGGGCATTTAACTAAAGCTGAAAACTAGGCCGCCCGCGCTTTCGAACACTTACGCGGGATGCGTCGTTTCCTGTAGCTATTGTATCCCGAATCGCTCCGCCGATTCGGGACATTTTGAAAACGCAAATGCTGGCCCATGCTCGCGCCGCACAATGCTGTCCAGCTGCGTTGTCCGGCGCGGAAGCTTGCTAATCGGCTATTATTTGTTCAGACAACCTGGGCTGTAAAGGAGTGACCGGCGATGGTGCAGGGCGCCAAACATATGAAGAACAATAACGCCGCGGACAACGGCGGCTCAAGCCCTCAGCCCAAACCTCAACCAAAACCTAAGCGCCGTCGCAAGCGACTGCCGCGCTGGGCCGACCGGCTCATCACCATCGTCATCATCCTTATTGGCGTGGGCCTTATGACCTGGCCGTGGATCTTGGACCGGCTCGAAGCCTCGGGCGTGTTCAACCAGATCAGCACCGTGTCCAGCACCGTGGACGCGCTGTCTGCCGAGGAGCGCGAGCGCATCCTGCTCCAAGCTCGCTCCTTTAACGAGCAACTGGCGGGCGAGGCCACCGAGCTTCCCGCCGACCAGATCGAGCCCTACGCCCAGCAGCTCATCTTTGACCGCGACCCCATGATGAGCTGGGTCGAGATCCCCTCCATCGACGTGAGCATGCCCATCTACCACGGCACAAGCGAAGAAGTCCTTATGGCGGGCGTCGGCCACCTGGAGGGCACGAGCCTGCCGGTGGGCGGCACCTCGACGCATTGCGTGCTCACCGCGCACTCGGGCATGCGCAACCTGAGCATGTTCGACGACATCCACTCGCTGGAGCCCGGCGACCTGGTGCTGCTGCACACCATGAACAAGACGCTCGCCTACAAGATGGTGGACTCCGAGGTCGTGCTGCCCGAGGAGATGGAGTCGCTGACTATCGAGCCCGGCGCCGACAAAGTGACGCTCGTCACCTGCACGCCCTACGGCGTGAACGACCATCGCCTGCTGGTGCATTGCGTGCGCACCAAGTACAACAAGAAGGACGTCGATAAGCAAAAGTCGCTGGCCGGCCGCCACTGGGGCAAGCGCGAGTTTGCCGTGCTTATCGTGGTCGTGGCCATTGTGCTGTTGCTGCTGGACATCGTGATCCACGCGGTCCGCAAGCGCCGCAAGGCCAAGGCCTCGGCATAAGACGTTCTTCAGAACCACCGCAAAGGGGACAGGCACCTTTGTGGTGGTCGGGGCTTCCAAAGCATCACAACATTCGATGAAAATCGCGATTTTGGCGAAAAGTGTCGAATGTTGTGATGCTTTTCGTTGCAGGCGGGATGCTTTTCGTTGCGGGCGAGACGGTTTTCACTATGGACGGTGCGGTTTCGCTGCAGAACCGCCAGCCCACCGCCTGCCAACCGCCGCCCTCGTTACGTTTTCGCTGCATTTAGGTAAAGCACCTGCTCCAAGTGGCGTTGCCTTGTATACTAGAGCGGTTTATCTGTTATGCGGAAGGGAGCGCCTATGGCACTCAGCGAGAAAGACGTGCGCGGCATCGCCGAGTACGCAAAGATCGCACTGACCGATGACGAGCTCACCCAGATGACGTCCTACCTGAATGACGCCGTCCAGATGCTCGAGCCCGTCTTGCAATATGACTTGCCCGACGTGGAGCCCACGTTCCATCCCATCGGAAGCCTGTCCAATGTGATGGGCGACGACCTGCGCGAACCCGAGCGCGACCTGCCGCTCGACGTTGCGCTCGAAAACGCCGGCAGTGCGCGCGATCGCTACTTCCGCGTGCCGTCCATTTTGGGAGAGGGGGAGAGCGAGTAATGGCGCTAAGCTTCGATTCCCTTACCGCTGCCCAGATCGCCGCGGGCGTTTCCGCCGGTGACTTTACCGCTACCGAGGTGGCCCAGGCCTCCCTTGCCGCCATCGAGGCGCGCGAGGGCGGGGTCCAGGCATTCCTGCAGGTGGCGCCCGAGCTTGCGCTCGAGGCCGCTACGCGCGTGGATGCCGACCGTGCCGCCGGCAAGCCGCTGCCCCCGCTTGCGGGCGTGCCGCTGGCCATCAAGGACAACATGAACCTCGTGGGCACGCGCACCACCTGCGCTTCCCGCATGCTCGGGGACTACCAGAGCGTCTACACCGCCACCTGCGTCCAGCGCATGCTCGATGCCGGCTGCCTGCCCATGGGCAAGGCCAACATGGACGAGTTTGCCTTTGGCAGCTCTACCGAGAGCTCGGCCTTCCACCGCACCAACAACCCCTGGGATACCGAGCGCGTGCCCGGCGGCTCCTCGGGCGGTTCCGCTGCTGCCGTCGCCGCGGGCGAGGTCGCGCTCTCGCTGGGCTCGGACACCGGCGGCTCCATTCGTCAGCCGGCGTCGCTGTGCGGCGTGGTGGGCTTTAAGCCCACGTATGGCGCCGTGAGCCGTTACGGCGTGGTTGCCTTTGGATCGTCGCTCGACCAGGTGGGGCCCTTTGGCCGCACGGTCGAGGATGTCGCGCTGGCCATGAACGCGCTTACCGGCGCGGGCCACGATCCATACGACTGCACCAGCCAGGATTGCGCCGTCGACTTTACCGAGCATCTCAACGACAGCATCGAGGGCAAGCGCGTGGGCATCATCCCCGCGTTTATGGAGGCCGAGGGCCTGACGCCCGAGGTCAAGGCCGCTGTTCAGCGCGCCGCCCAGGAGTTGCAGAACCAGGGCGCCGAGCTGGTCGAGGTCGACCTGCCGCACCTGGACGCCGCTATCGCCGCCTACTACGTCATCGGCCCGGCCGAGGCGTTCTCCAACCTGGCTCGTTTCGACGGCATTCGCTACGGCTACCAGGAGGAGGGCTGCGTCAACCTGTCCGACCAGAGCTCGCTTTCGCGCGCCCACGGCTTTGGCGCCGAGGCCAAGCGCCGTCAGATGCTCGGCGCCTACCTGCTGAGCTCGGGCGTGTACGACAAGTACTACTACGCTGCGCAAAAGGCCCGCACGCTCATCACGCAGGACTACGACGCCGCGTATGCCAAGGTGGACACCATCCTCATGCCCGCCTCGCCGCGCACGGCCTTTAAGTTTGGCGAGATCAGCGACCCCACGCAGATGTACCTCTCCGACCTGTACACCATTTCGCTCAACATTTGCGGCAACGGCGGTATCTCGGTGCCGCTGGGCCTGGGCGAGGATACTCAGCTGCCCGTTTCTGCCCAGCTGGTGGGTCCGGCGTTTAAGGACCGTCAACTGCTCACGTTTGCCCGCGCCCTGGAGCGCGGCTTTGCCGATGCCGCCACGGGTGCGCCCGCGCTTTCCGTCGCGCCCGATTTTGCCGGGAAGGGAGGCGAGCTGTAATGAAGGAGCTTTCCGAGGTCCTGCAGGATTGGGAGGCCGTGATCGGCCTGGAGATCCATACCGAGCTCACCGCACTCGATACCAAGATGTTCTGCAACTGCAAGCTCAGCCACGATGACGAGCCCAACGCCAACGTGTGTCCGGTGTGCCTGGGCCTGCCCGGCGCCCTGCCGGTGCCCAACAAGCGCGCCATCGAGAGCATCGTCAAGGCCGGTCTCGCCACCAACTGCGAGATCCAGCGCCACTCGATGTTCTACCGCAAGCACTACTTCTATCCCGACATGGCCAAGAACTTCCAGACCACGCAGGGTCCGGTCGCCTTTGCCATGTACGGTCACCTGGATCTGGACGTGACTGGTCGCGGTGCCGCCGAGCGCCCCGACTGCGCGTTTGGTGAGGCCGAGGCCCAGAGCCTGGCGAGCGCCTCGGCCAACGCCGAGGGCCTGTCCACGTCCATGACGTCGACCATGTGCGAGGGTAACCAGCGCGCCGGTCACTTGGCCAGCTACGATGCGTCCAACCTGCAGATGCCTGAGCGCCGCGAGGACGGTTCCTACACGGTGCCTATTCGCATCCTGCGCATCCACATGGAGGAGGACGCCGCCAAGATGGTGCACGTGGGCGGTGCCGAGGGCCGCATTACCGCCGCGGCCGAGTCACTCGTCGACTACAACCGCTGCGGCACGCCTTTGATTGAGCTCGTGACTGAGCCCGACTTGCGTACGCCCGAGGAGGCTCGCCTGTTTATGGAAAAGCTCCGTCGCATCTTTGTGACACTGGGCATTTCCGACTGCTCCATGGAGAAGGGCTCCATGCGTTGCGACGGCAATGTGTCGCTGCGCCGCCGCGGCGAGACCAAGCTGGGCACCAAGACCGAGCTCAAGAACCTCAACTCGTTTAAGAGTCTGCATGACGGCCTTGCCTACGAGATCTGCCGCCAGGCCGAGGTGCTCGAGGAGGGCGGCGTCATCTACCAGGAGACGCGCCACTGGGATCCGTCCGCCAAGCGCACCAACGTCATGCGCGTGAAGGAGACGGCCGACGACTACCCGCTGTTCCCCGAGCCGGATTTGGCGCCGTTCGATCTGGACGACGAGTTCATCGACCGCTGCCGTGGTGAGATTCCCGAGCTGCCCGATGCCAAGCGCGTCCGTTTTGAGGCCGACTTTGGCATTAAGGCGGCGGACGCCGAGCAGATTGCCGGCGACCCCGAGTTTGCCGAGTTCTTTGAGGCCGCCGCTGCCGGTATGGCCGGCAAGGAGGCACAGACGGTCGCAAACTTGCTGGTGAACGAGATGATCGCCTACCTTAAGGGCGCGGGCGTCTCGCTGGCCGAGTCCGGCATCGCGCCGGCTCAGGTGGCAGCTCTTGCCAAGCTGCTGGCGACCGATGCCATCAGCTCCAACCAGGCGCACGAGGTCTTTGAGGCCATGGCCCAGACCGGCGACGACCCCAACAAGATCGTCGACGAGCGTGGCATGCGTCAGGTGAGTGATGCCGGCGCGCTGCAGCCGATTGTGGATGAGGTGCTGGCAAACTGTGCCGATCAGGCGCAGCAGTACCGTGACGGAAACCAGAAGGTCATCGGCTTTTTGGTGGGCCAGTGCATGAAAGCGAGCCGCGGCAAGGGCAACCCGAAGCTCTTCAACGAGTTGCTGAGAACGTCGCTCTCGTAAGCGGGAACCCGGGAGCCCCGGCAGGGCGGGTGCTTCCTCAAAATTTCGGACAGTCCTGCGCAAGACGAAGGCCACATTAAGTGGCCTTCTTTGCGTGCGGAACTCATTTTGAGCAAGCACCCGCCCTGCCGGGGCTCCCGGGTTCTGCAACGACTCGGCCGTTCGGGTCAGGTGGGGCTGAATGGAATAGAGTGAATGGGCGTGCCGTCGGCACGCCCATTGTTTTGAAGGGAACTCATTGAGAGGCAAGGCCCTGCGCCCGGCCCCTCGGTTCCGTGACGACTCGGCCGTTCGGGTCAGGCGGACTGAATGGAATTTGGTGAATGAGGGCGCCGTCGGTGCCCTCATTTTTTGTGGACGTGGCGCAGGGACGGTCCCCTTGGTTACATCGCGTCCCAAGATTTCCAAAAAGTTAACCTTTGTTGACCTCAATAGTTAGATAAACTAAACTATTTTCTAAAAGTGTGCTCGAGCAAACTTGTTTACTCGGGTGCTGAGGCACCGTGCCGCGTCCAATGCGGCAAAAGGGAGAAGCAACATGAAGAAGTCGACGTTCAATACCCTGCTTGTCGGTGGCGGTTTTCTGCTTGGCACGGCCGGCATCAAGCTGCTTACCAGCGCTCCGGTCAAGAATGCCTGCGTGCAGGGCATTGCGTGTGGCATGCGCGTCAAGAACTGCTACCAGGACATGGTCGAGCAGGCCAAGGCTAATGTCGACGACATGGTTGCCGAGGCTGCCTACATCACCCAGAGCGAGGCCGCTGCTGACGAGGCAGCCGAGTAACGCTCCCAGGCACAAACTATGAGATTCTCGATTATTAGCGAGATCCCCGGCAGGACCCGTCTTCAATTGGCGGGTCCTGTGCCAGAGAGCGATCTCGATGCACTTCTTAAGCTTGGTGGCGACATCGACGGCGTGCACAAGGTGCGCGTGTATGGCCGTATTGGCCAAATGGCGCTGGAGTACGACGAGCCGCGCCGCGATGCCGTGCTGGCCGCCGTCGGTGCACTCGATGCCCAGGCCATTGCCGACGCAAAGACGGGTTACGTGATGCAGCTTGAGCCACGCAAACACAAGCTCGTCATGGATCTTGCCACACTTATCGTCGCCCACTACGCGCGTCGCTGGTTCTTGCCGACGCCTCTGCGTGCGGTGTTTGTCGTGGCCGGTTACATGGCATTTTTGCGCGCTGCCCTTCATGAGCTGGCGCAGCCGCGCCTGACCGTTCCCGTGCTCGACGCTTCGGCCATCGGCATTTCGTTCGTCAAACGTGATGTCGACACCGCGGGCCAGACGATGTTTCTGCTCAACGTGGGCGAGCTGCTCGAGGACTACACCCGCGCCATGAGCGAAAACGAGCTCATCAACTCGCTGCTCGACGTACCCGATAAGGCACAAAAAGTGATTGGCGACACCGAGGTGAGTGTTGCCGCTACCGAGCTTGAGCCCGGCGACTTGGTGGCCGTGCGCACCGGCATGTCCATCTGCATTGACGGCGTGGTCGAGCAGGGAAGCGCCATGGTTAACCAGGCGACCCTGACCGGCGAGCCGCTTGCCGTCGAGCGCAGCGCGGGCGACGATGTATTCGCCGGCACCGTCGTGGAAGACGGCAGTATCTTGGTGCGTGTGCGCGCCAACGCGGCTCAGACCAAGCTCCGCTCGATCGTCTCGCTCGTGCAGGCGGCCGACTCGCTCAAGTCCGAGGGCCAGTCGCACATGGAAGACCTCGCCAACAAGATCGTCCCGTGGAACTTCCTGCTCGCGGGCCTTGTTGCGCTTACCACCCGCAGCCTCATCAAGACCTCAGCGGCACTGATGGTCGACTACTCGTGCGCGCTCAAGCTCACGGGTTTGGTCGCCGTCATGACCGCTATGAGCGATGCTGCCAAGATGGGCGTCATGGTCAAAGGCGCGAAGTACTTTGAGTCGTTTGCCAAGGCCGACACCATTGTGTTTGACAAGACCGGCACGCTCACCGAGGCGCAGCCGCGTCTTGCCTGCGTACTCACCACCGATGGCTGGAGCGAGGATGAGGTCCTGCGCCTTTCCGCTTGCCTGGAGGAGCATTTTCCGCATCCGGTGGCACGCGCCGTGGTCAATGCGGCACGTGAGCGCGGGCTCGAGCACCGCGAGCGCCATGCCGCGGTCGAGTACATCGTGGCACACGGCATTGCCTCGTCCATTGAAGAACGTCGCGCCATCATCGGTTCCGCGCACTTTGTATTCGAGGATGAGGGCGCGCGGCTCGATTCCGACATTAAGGAGCGCATTGAGTCCCAGATGCAGGGCCTGTCGCCGCTGTATCTGGCGGTCGACGGCACCGTTGTGGGCGTGCTCGGTATCGAGGACCCGCTTAAGCCCGGGGTTCGCGAGGCCATCGCCGACCTGCACGCGTTGGGCGTCAAGCACGTGGTCATGCTCACGGGCGATTCCGAGCGCACGGCCGAGCGCATTGCGCGAGAGGCAGGGGTCGACGAGTTTAAGGCCGAGCTGCTGCCCGAGGACAAGTACGCTTATGTGGAGCGCATTAAGAGCGAGGGGCGCCACGTTGCCATGGTGGGCGACGGCGTCAACGATTCGCCGGCGCTGGGCCTGGCCGATGTGGGTCTGGCCATGGGCGGTGGAAGCGACATCGCCAAGGAGGTCGCCGACATCATCCTGACCGACACGGATCTCGCCGCAATCGTGCGCCTGCGCCGCATGAGCCAGGGGCTTATCGACCGTCTGACGAGTTCGTATTCCAAGGTGATGCTCACCAACTCGGCGCTGTTGGCATTGGGTATTACCGGCATGATCACTCCGCAGACGTCGTCACTGCTGCACAACGGCTCAACGATCGCCTACAGCCTGGGCAACGCGAAGGCTTACCTGCGCTAGCGTTTTCGATTGAGTATATGGCCTGCATTCGGGCGGCACCGCAGCCGCCAGGGTGCAGGCCTTCTTTTGTTTGACGATATGTTAGCTCGGATATATGCTCGTGCTAGCAATGCTAGTAAATGCTGAAGGTGAGGTTGAGATGGCTACCGTTGGCAGCATGGCACAGGTGAATGTTCGCGTAGATCGCTCGGTTAAAGAGCGCGCCGAGGAAGCGCTGCAGCTTTCGGGCAGGTCGCTGCCCGAGCTCATCAAAAAGGTCGTGGCCAAGGTCGCGCAGGGTGGCGGGCAGTGTGAGGAAGTGCTTGCGGCCGTCGACGACCGGCAGCAGGCCGTCGCGCCCGATACTCCGTTCGTCGCGTCGTGGGCAGCGGCAGACCGGCTCTATGCAGACTTGGGCATCGCTGCGTCGCCCGTATCCGACGATCGCGGTTGGGACACAATCTATTCCGAAGCCATGGATGAGCATTATCGCCAAAAGGGGATGATCCAGTGAGTGGGGCGCCTCTCAAGATTATGGTGGACGCCAACGTATGGGTTGATTCGTTTTGCGTCGACCATGCCGAGTCGCTTGCCGCGCGTGCGTTTATTGGGCAGGCGACGGAGACGGGGGCGTTGCTGTTCTTCCCGGTGCATATCGCTAAGGATGTGCTGTACGTTGTCCAACACGAGCTGAAGCGTAGCGTTCTTGCCAGCGGGGGAGCGCTCGACGAGGCATCTGCCCGTGCAATTGGCGATGCGGCGTTGGCGTTTGTTCGGAACATGACCGAAAACGCCACGGCCGTGGGCGCAGATGCGTCGGACCTTTGGCTGGCCG